>DFUR01000033.1 GCA_002380425.1 Bacteroidales bacterium UBA4181 | reverse complement strand
GCCCAACCCCCATCCGGTACTTCCGCCCGGCCAAATGTTATTTATATTCTTGCAGACGATTTAGGCTTGGGAGATCTGAGTTGCTACGGACAAAAACAATTCCGAACCCCCAATATTGACAAGCTGGCTGCCCGGGGTATTCGTTTTACGCAGCATTATGCCGGCACTACGGTTTCGGCGCCCTCAAGGGCCTCTCTGCTGACAGGTCTGCACTCAGGTCACGCACCGATACGAGGGAACAAAAAAATGGAACCCGAAGGCCAGCAGCCCCTTCCGGAAGGAACCTTCACCATGAGCGAAATGTTCCGGAAGGCAGGATATGCCACCGGTGCTTTTGGAAAGTGGGGACTGGGTGGCCCGGGTAGCGTCAGCACCCCCGATCGGTGCGGGTTTGATGAATTTTACGGGTATCTGTGCCAAACTCTGGCGCACAACTATTATCCTCCCTATCTCTGGCACAACGGGCAAAAAGTGATGCTGCCCGGGAATGCAGACGGAGGGTACGGCCAGTACTCCCAGGATCTCATCCATCAGAATGCCCTCTCATTCATCAGGAAGCACCAAAAGGATCCCTTCTTTCTGTTCCTGCCCTATATCATTCCGCATGCCGAACTGCTGACACCGGACGATTCGATCTATGCCCGATATAAAGGACGATTCCCTGAAACGCCCTACCAGGGGGTAAACAGCGGTCCCACATTCCGATCCGGGCCTTATGAGTCCTCGGCCACACCCAGAGCCAGCTTTGCCGCCATGGTGGTCCGGCTGGATCATTATGTTGGAGAAATCGCTGCCCTGCTCCAGGAACTGGGTATAGAAAACAACACCCTGGTTATCTTCACCAGCGACAACGGACCGCACCAGGAAGGAGGGGCCGATCCCGACTTCTTCAACAGCCGGGCCGGGCTCCGGGGGTACAAACGAGATCTCTACGAAGGAGGCATCCGGGTACCTATGATTGCCTGCTGGCCGGGCCGGGTTTTGCCGGGAACAACACAGCACATGTCTGCCTTCTGGGATGTTCTGCCTACCCTGGCTGAAATTGCCGGAGTATCCTTGCCGGGCCCCACGGACGGAATATCATTCCTCCCCACCCTGCTGGGCAGGGGCCAGCAAAAGGCGCACGATTTCCTGTACTGGGAGTTTCATGAAAAGAATGGTTCCATGGCCGTCCGGCAAGGAAAATGGAAGGCGGTCAGGCTGCAGATCCAACGGCCCCAGGCTACCGTCACTGAATTGTACGATCTGGAACAGGACCCGGCCGAAACCAGGAATGTCGCCGTTCAAAATCCCGAGATTGTCTCCCGTCTGGAACAACTCATGAAGCAATCACACCGTCCCAACTCTCTGTTTCCACTCCTTCCCGGAGAATAAATCAAACCTATGCGCACACTCTCTCTGCTTTTTCCCATCCTGATGTTGTATTTTTCCTTCGCCCATGGTCAGGACATCCCCCAGATAGAAAACGCCGACATCAGGATACAGGAAGTTGTCCAGCCTCAGGCTCCGGATAACCGGACACAGAACAATACCTACCAGGTGCTGCCCAATGGGAACAAACCCGGCAAAACAATTTCTCTGGTTTTTATCGGCAACAGCATTACCGCCGGAGCAGGTCTGAGAAACCGCGCACAGGAGGCCCCACCGGTTTTTGCTGCCGGATACCTCAAAAATTTTCCTGAGGTCGGCCGTGTGGACTTTGCCAACCAGGGTGTGAGTGGATACACTACTGTTGACTTTCTGCCGGGTCGTCCCGCTTATGCACGAGTTGTTCAGACGGCCCAGAATCTGCGTACCCGCGAGGGTATGCTGATCTTTTCCGTATCCCTGGGAACGAACGACAGCGCATCCGAAGGGCCCAATGGCTCCCCGGTTTCCCCTGCCGATTACAAGAATAACCTGCGGATTCTGGCTGACTCTCTGCTGAAGAGATTCCCGGGATGCCTGGTGGTATTCCACCGCCCGCTATGGTACAGCCCCAACACACAGAACACCTCACGGTATCTCGCTGAAGGACTCACCCGCTTGCAGACATACTTTCCGGCACTGGAGCAACTGGTGGAGGAATATCAGTCCACACACCCAGGCAAGGTATTTCACGGGGATAAGGACGGCTTCGGTTTTTTTGAAGCCAACCATCTTACCGACTTCCAGGCAGAGCCGGGACGACAAGGCACCTTTTACCTGCATCCCAATGCCCGCGGGGCAGAGAATCTGGGCCGGTTGTGGGGCACCGCCATTGCCCGGGCTCTGGGCCTCACCCCTCCCAAAATCCCCAAACCCCAAACCGAATGACCATGAAAAAAGCTCAGGACCAAATCATCGTCATCTTTGGAGCCACGGGCGACCTTACCTACCGCAAACTTATCCCGTCGCTCTACTCCCTGCATGTTCAGGGATTGCTCCCGGAACACTACGCGATCCTGGGTACCAGTCTTTTGTTGTATTCCGAGGATGAGTTCCGCGACAAGATGCGTACCGGACTGCATCAGCAAAAACAAGAACCCAATCTGGACCTGGTGGAAGAATTTCTGAGCAGAGTCTTTTATCAGTACACACATGCCAACGACCGTGCCTCATTTGGCGGGCTCAAGGAAAAGATTCAGCTCCTGCAACATACGCAAACCCTGCCTGACAACATTATCTATTATCTGGCTACCCCACCGGAACTGTACGGCATCATCCCCGAGAACCTGGCAGCCCAGGGCCTGCAACTTCAGGGAAACGGTTGGAAACGACTGATTGTGGAAAAACCCTTTGGTTACGATCTGCAAAGTGCTATGGAACTCGACAGGGTGCTGCAAAAGGACTGGGAGGAGCAGCAAATCTACCGGATTGACCACTATCTGGGTAAGGAAACCGTGCAGAACGTGCTGGTCACCAGGTTCTCCAATGGCATTTTTGAACCGCTCTGGAACCGAAACTACATAGACCGGGTTGAGATTACTTCGGCTGAGAATATCGGGGTGGAACAGCGTGGAGGATACTACGAACAATCCGGCGCCCTGAGGGATATGATTCAGAACCACCTGCTACACATGGTAGGTTTCATTGCCATGGAACCGCCTGCCTCAATGCAGAGCGATGCGATCCGCAATGAAACGGTGAAGGTTTTTGAATCCATCCGGCCCATCCGCGATGAAGAGGTTCAGCATTCGGTAGTCCGGGGGCAGTACCTGGCTGCCACCATCAAAGGACAGAAAGTTAAGGGATACCGTGAAGAAAAAGGAGTTCACCCTCAGTCAAAAACAGAAACCTATGTAGCCCTGAAGTTCTTTATTGACAACTGGCGCTGGGGCGGAGTTCCGTTTTACATCCGCACAGGCAAGCATCTGCCCACCCGTGTCAATGAGGCAGTCATCCACTTCAAACCCACCCCGCACTACCTCTTTTCCCGGCTGGGTAGCCATGACTCTTGCAACCAACTCATCATCCGCATTCAACCGGACGAAGGGCTGTTGTTCAAAATCGGGGTCAAGACACCCGGATCGGGATTTGAAGTCCAGACGGTGAATATGGACTTCCACTACTCAAGCCTGGCCCATCAGCGCATCCCCGAGGCCTACGAAAGACTTCTGCTGGACTGCATGAACGGTGACTCTACCCTCTACGCCCGGGTGGATTCCGTGATGGCTACCTGGAGAATGCTCGATCCCATCATCCGGGCATGGAATACACAACCCGGAATCCCTGTGTATGGATATCCCGCAGGAACCTGGGGCCCGGAGCAGGCAGAGGTGCTGATTGGAGGCCCCGATAAAGCCTGGCGTCATCCTTGTAAAAATCTTTCTGATGACGGAATATACTGCGAACTTTAAAGCTGAAAACCCCATTTCGGTAGCTGTGTACGAAACGCCCACGGCCCTTGCCGAAGCCGCAGCAGGGTTGCTTCTGGAGGCCCTCAGGGCCTATCCTGGGGAAATCATCACAGTGGCTGTTTCGGGGGGTAATACCCCAAAATCTATCTTTGCTCACTGGGCTTCCACGTTTCAAACCGAGATAGCATGGGAACGCATCAAATTTTTCTGGGTAGACGAACGCTGTGTCGCTCCAGATGACCAGCAGAGTAATTACAAAATGACAAGAGAAACGCTTTTACAGAAAGTGAATATCCCCGGAAAACAGATATTCCCGATATTCGGAGACCGCGAACCGGCCTCCGAGGCACAGCGCTATGCCCGTGTACTCTGCCAGAATGTGCCTCTTGCCAATGGCTTGCCCCGCTTTCACCTCATCTTCCTGGGCATGGGTGAAGACGGACACACTGCATCCATCTTCCCGGGACAGGGGCACTTATTCACCACCCGTGAGTGCTGCGCCACTTCAGTCCATCCCGTCACCGGCCAGCAACGTGTCACCCTTACTGGAGCGGTGCTCAACAACGCATGTCAGGTCGCCTTTCTTGTGACCGGTTCCTCCAAATCTGCACTGATACAGCAGATACTCACAGCCCTCAAAAGCGACCGGGCCTGCCCCATATCGGGGAATATCCCGCCGGGACGAATTCCCCTCCCCTCCCGGAAACGACAGCACAAACAACCACCTGAATTTCCCGCCGCAAGGGTTCGGCCGGTCTCAGGCACCATATGCTGGCTACTGGACCGGGAGGCCTTCTCCAAACTGACTGGGATTCACACCAAATTCAGCGTGGAAACATCTGGCGAAGTATGAATGATTTGAAAACCCCACCCGGTACATCACCTCTGAAACCGTGAAATTCTTATTGGTCAGCAGAATAGCAGCCTTCTTCATCCGAATGGACCGGATGTAATTCACCGGAGTCATGCCAGTAAGGGCTTTGACCCTGCGATACAACTGCTTCTGTGCCACATTCATAGATTCGCTCAGCATGCTCACATTGAAATCCGGATTTGCCAACTGCTCCTCAATCGTTCGAGTAACGGCTGCCAGAAACTTTTCGTCCTCGGAAGGCACCGCCTCTGCTCCGGGTGTGGTGAGTTCTTCGATGCGCATTTTCCGCTGACATAGTTTCCTGGTCTCCAGCAACTGGTGCACCCGGGAAACAAGCACAGGGACATCAAAGGGTTTGGGAATAAAGGCATCAACCTTCGAATGGATGCTGTCCAGTTCCGTTTCCCGGTCATCTTTGGCTGTGAGCATAATGATGGGGATGGCTGAAGTCTGTACATTCTCCTTAATTCTGCGACACATCTCCAACCCGTCCATCACCGGCATCATGATATCCGCGATGATCATATCCGGCATGAGGTCTGTGCATATCTTCAAGCCAACCTTGCCATTGTGGGCGATGACACAACGAAAATCGCTACTGAAGATACTCTGGATAAAACCGGCAATGGACGCATGATCCTCAACTATCAGCATCAGGGGCTTATTACCCGGTTCCCCGATTGCTGAAGCATCTGCAGGCGAAGTTTCGCCCGACTGATGCACGATCAGAGGCAAACGGACAACAAACGAGGTACCCTCTTCGGGATGAGATACCACATGCACCGTTCCTCCGTGCAATTCTGAGAAGCGCTTCACTAGGTATAATCCAATCCCTGTTCCGCCACGTTCCCTATGAGCCGGAGACTGAAAGAACCTTTGAAACACATAGGGCAGGTCACGCTCCGGAATCCCGACACCAGAGTCTGAGACCATCAGTTCCACCATACTTCCGGAGGGGATGTATTTGAGGGACAAAAGCACGGAACCTCCAGAAGGGGTGTATTTACAAGCATTCGAAAGCAGGTTGCCTATAATGGATTCCATCTTAAGCACATCCACATCCACGAACATGATTTCGGGCTGGGTGCTGAAAACGAACTCCAACTGAGCATCCTTCATATTGGATTCGTACGATGTGAGCATACTTCTGGCAAACTCCACGAGATCCACCCGGGACAAGACAACTCCTGCGGTGCCCTCACTGTCCTCCCTGTAATACTCAATGGCCTGCTGCACGAGTGCATTCAACTTCATGGCATTCTGGTGCATCATTTCAAGCACCTCCTTTTCATGCACACCCTTATCCTGAAGCAGCCTGCTCAGAGGGGCAATAATCAGGCTCAGAGGTGTTTTGAACTCATGGGCGATGTTGGTGAAAAAATCTATCTTCATCCTTGTCTGCTCCAGGGTCTTCTCCCGGTCAATCCGGGCAATCCTGAGTTTGTGCCTCTGGTTGAAAAAATTGATACTCCATACAACTAACCCGCCCAGGAGCAGGGCATAAACGAACAGCACTGGCCAGGAAAAATACCAGGGCGGATGGATGACGATGCGGAACGTCTTTAATACCTGGACATTTCCGCCACCGGGCGATTTTGCGGCTATAGTCAGCGTGTACTTGCCGGGAGTAAGTTGATTCAGGTGAATGGCCCGTTCGCTGGCGTTAAGTGATGTCCAGTGTTCATCGGTATCCTTGAGCTTGTAGACATAGGCCCTGCCCGGATATCCTTTGGAATAGGTTAAGTCCGAAAATTCCACTGTAATGTTGTCATTCCTGTAGGGCAGACCGATACTTTCCCTGAAACGGACGGCCGAGTCCTGATCATTAAGGGGGTAAGGCTTACCATTGAGCAGGACCGAAGATATCATGATACGGGGAGAAACATTGGCCCCCCCTGGTGTTCGCGAGGAAAAAATCCCAATCCCATCTGTACCCCCAAGCAGGATGTTCCCGGTTTGCTCATCGTAAAAAGCACTGTAAAAATACCGGTTGGCTATGCTGACATGGCAGACAGTATATTTTGCTTTATCAATCACCCAGAGGCCCTCGGTGGAAATGATCCAGATATTGTCTTCAACCTCGAGCAACGACTGAATCATGGCATTGTCTGCATCCGCCAGTTGAATGGACTGTGCCTGTTGTTTGTCCGGATCAATACGTACTACCCCGTTGCGAAAACCAATCCAAAGCACCCCTTTTGCATCCTTGATCATAGGGCCGGAAGGCTGTCCAAGAGTGTACTCTTGCAAGGGGAAATGCGACACCTTCCCATTGGAGGTATGAATGATATCCAAACCCTGATTGCGGTTCAGGGCCCAGATGTTCCCGCTACGGTCCTGCTCTATCTTGTCAATGTTATTGCTTGTCAGTCCATTTTCAGTGGAAAAATGAGCATCAGCCACTACTGCGCCAAAGCCGGAACACCGCTTTTTATCCACCTTGAAAACGCCTCCGTTGAAACTCGCCATCCAAAGATAGCCCGATTCATCCTCCAAAAAATCGTACACCCAGTGGGCATTCCGGGAACCATCCCGATTACTAATAAAGAATGTGGAGATCCTGTCACGTGTATAATCATACCTGCAAACACCAAAATCTGTCGCAATCCACAGGGTGCGCTGCCGATCTTCAAAAATGTCCCGGATACGGTTGTGCGGTATCGAATAGGGACGGGTCCCCATCCGGTACCATCTGAATTCCGAGTCCACGTTCTTTAATGTCCGGGTGCAGATCAAGCCGTTGTCGCCGCCCAGCCAGTAGGATCCCCAGGAGTCACGGAACACAGAATAAAACTGGTTCCCGTCACCTGTTCCGGAGAATTCATAGAGGGGAACAAAATCGAAAGGCCGCTGACGCGGAGCCATGGATATTCCAAGATCCGTACCCAGCCAGATATTATCAGACTGATCCCGGAACACACACCAGACAACATTGTTGGCAAGTGAATGGGGCCTGAGTGTATTGTGGACAGCATGCTCTGTTTTGGGGAATGTGTGAACATACAGGCCATTGTCCGTACCAACAACCACATTTTGATCACCGTCCAGTGAGACAGACTTAACCACAGGAAAACCGGTGATACGCTCAAAGCTTCCTGAGGCAGGAGAATACCGGGTAATGCTGTTGCCCTCTCCAATCCAGATGCAGTTGCGCTTATGATCCTTCAACAGGGCGGTGACCAGCAGCCATCCACCGGGAGTTCCCTCAAGCGGTTCAAAGGAGTAATCAGAGAGGGAAATCCGGCCCAAAAGCCCGGATGCCCCCACATACACAAAACCTTCGTCCTCCAAAAGTGCATTGATCATGTAACTGCTTCTGCCGGACTGAGCGCGCACAGGCACTCTTTGCAGTGTTTTGCTCCGAAAGTGGTATCTAAAAAGGCCATCGGCACAGCCCAGCCATAAATCTTCGCCGGTCAGCACCATGTTCCGGATGTCCTTGTCAATATCAGCCTCAAAGGGCACGTACCGGTCCCGTTTACAGTCAAACTTCAAAAGCCCCTTCTCGGTACCCAGCAGCAGGTAGTCACTCTGATAAAACAACCCGCAATGAAACAACCGGCTTTCGGTGCTCCCGGGGGTGAAATGGGGAAACGCCCGATAGCCGTCGAAACTGTATAGTCCTTTGTTTGTCCCTGCCCAGATAAGCCCTTGGTTGTCCTGAAGAATGAACCGCGCCGAATGGGCTTCGACGCTGAACAAGTAATTGTCAAATGACTGATAATTCATCGAACTTCCGAGAAGGCACTGGGGAAACAACCAGCACCACCACACTAGAATCAGCCACAACTTATTCACATCAGAGAATTTTATGACAAAAATACGGAATGAACATTTCGGTCATAGACGGGCAGGCTTATTTCCCGGAGCGGGGAACTCCAAGGTTTTCGTGAATCATCCGGCCCAGTTGCAAGGCATCGGACGGTTCCGGAACCATCCAGACAGAGCCATAAATCATCTGGGGAACCATCCCGGCTCCCTGCTGTGCGGTCTGCCCGAAGATCGTCACCCCACCCTGAATGTACTGATCAATCCAGGGGTCAGACAAGGCGGCCTGTAAGGCATCACGACCAAGCCACTCCTCAGCCTTGGCTCTGGCAGCATCCAGACTTCTGGGACGCCACTGGCTGCCGGTCTCAAAAGTAAACAACCAATGCTCAAATGCCGCGAAGGTATCCCGATGTGTTCGCCAGACTGCCATGGCCAGTCGGGCCAGCTCACAGGAATTCTTAAAAGCATCCGTCTGCTCGGCAACATAAGGATTGCACTGAGGTTCCAGAGGAGCCGGACGGAGAACAAAAGCCAGCCTTCCTTCATATTGGCGGATCACCTCAGGGAGCATCCAATGAATCTTTTGACAATGAGAACACTGATAATCAAACAGCAGCGTCACCACGTACGGGGCCTCCGGGGAGCCTGACAGGGGTACGTTGCGGTCGCCATCATCCGTAAGCGTAGTCTGCGACACATGACCGTGAACTTCCTTAGCCGGACTGGACCAAACCTGCAGGGCTGCCATACCCGCAGGCAGCATCAACCCGAGCAATACCCAGCCAATAATCTGAAGAGGCCGGAGGAAGCGCACGCGGGAAGAGTCTTTGGCTGAGACACCTGCAGAGTCAGCCGGGTCATCATAGCTATTAAATGCACGTACCAGAATCATAAGTGAAATCAGCAATCCGGTGATGTGGGCAGTCATGCAATAGAAACAGAAACTTTCCAGAATCCACTTCTGAAGCACGATAAACCACCAAGCACTGCCCATGACAGCCCCGGAAAGAAGCAAAAGTGTCCCCCAGGCCAAACGTCTGATGGAAGTATCTCCGGTCCGGCCAACCCAAAACGATGCAATGAACATGGCCAGATAGGTCCCAACAGCCAACCCGCTCACCGGGAGTATGCCCCACAGAGAGGACCACCGGCTGCTCAGCACTTCCTCACAAGGGCTGCCGCCACCGCAACCGGCCATATCCGTTCCCGAGAAATAATGCCAGCTAAGCATCATACTCAAACTAAAGCCCAAAACGTTTAACACCGTAAACCCAATGCGCCACAGGGGCCAATCTTGCTTTTGAATCATGCCTTTCATACAACGTACAGTTATAGAACAGAAAACTCCGCGGCAATATAACACATGCCGCGGAGTTTCAGAAGAATTATTCAGGGGAGAAACCCATCAATACTGATTGGGTTCGCCCGGAGTAGGAATACTGCCTGCAATATAGGACCCACTGACATGTGCCTTGGTCAAAGGAGCAGTAAACGTAATGCCGGTACCCGCAACAGGGTCTGCCACGGCATGCGCAAATTTCAGCGGTGTGGCAATAGTGACAGATGTGACGGGGCCCTCAGTGGGCGTGTTTCTGCCAAACCGGCCCCGACTGTTGGTGATGGAGACGATGGTGGCTCGTTCACTACTTGCGCCACTCCCTATCGTAACGATCTGGCCGGCACTGAAGCCGTCCACGTTGGCAACGGGAATCACAGTGTCACCTGCCTTGGAAGCAGTTGCCACAGTCGTAGCCCCGGCGGTTCCAACAAATGCGATGGTGGCCGTTTCTCTTTCAGGCCCCGCACCCACAATCACCTTTTGACCAATGCTCAGGGCGCTGACACCAGACACCTTCACATTCGTGGCACCGGGTTCCGAAGCAGCAATGATGGCTGTACTGGTTTGCACCCGGAAATCTTTACAGTTGCTGTCCTCATCAAATCCATCAGGGTAGCGGCCGGAACTTAAATCAGGCGAAGCTGCGACAGCGCCCGCTGTTCTTCCGAATCCGCCCCGTCCTCCGCCAGGAGTAGCCACAAAGCATCCCACCTTGCCAGCACCAGAAACAGCCTGATATCCTTCGGCCAGCCAAGGCACCACAATAGCCCCGTAGTTGAGCCCGTCTGCCACATTACCCCTGGCATCCCGCAGAACCATATTGCCGGCTGTTGCAGAAAGGGCAGGACCACCAAACCACTGGTCGGGCTCACGTGTTCCCTGGTATCCGGCCACCGTTACCTTCCGGTCCAACACCACGGCATCGATGTCGTGATTGTTTTGCAGAGGTTGATCCAGACTGATGCTGTAGGTAAGGGCCAGAACCGGTTCATTGCTCGAATGCGGAAACTTCGAAGCTGGTTCAAAGCTAATCCCTGTGCCCCAGACACTGAAGGGCATATTGGAAGCATGGTTAAACTTCAACGGTTCAGTGAGTTCCAAACCTGTTCCGGGGTTGTCCTGACTGTTCAGGGGCCCCGCAAATGTGCTGCGGGACGAAGCAGTACCCACACTCTTCACCACCACCCACTCAATCCCATGACCCTTACTGTCGATGTCCAACCGGATTTTGTCTCCGACGGAGATATTGGCCACGGAGGAAACCTTGATGTTGGTATCCCCAGCTTTGGCATCCATGGAGAGCCAGGCCTGTGTTCCAGGCTTCCCGACTTCGGTAACCGTGACCACTTCGTATTTTTCAACTGACTGGGTAACCACCGGATAGGTGGCACCATAGCCAATGGCCATCTTTTGTCCGACCTCAAACCCGTCCACACTGTTCACCGAGACACTGTTCGACCCAACAGGGAAGGTGATCACAGGCCCTTCGGGCAGTGGCTGCCAGACAAAGGTCTGGGCAGGAATACCCCGGGGCACCCTCGAAGGACGTGCTGTGGCATCACCAGCCGGAGGAGTCCGTATTGCGGTAATCTTACGGATTTCCTTAGTGGAACCCGATCCAATCAGGACCTCATCACCCACAGACATCCCCTCAGTACTCCGGACGTAGAGGGTTGATTCCCCCTTTTGTGCCGGAACCACCAACCCGGAATTTGACATCCCCAACAAGTAGAAACTATGTGCACCCAAAACGGTTTTGGCAGGGATTCTGATGGTGGAGAAAAAGGGCATCTGATAAGCATGTTCGGTAAGCGCCCAGCCGGAAATATCCACTGCCTGATCGCCTGCGTTGTATAGCTCAATGAAAGAATTCGAGGAGTTGGCTCCGTCCCCGATACGGAATTCGTTAATCTTGACAGGGTTCACATTCCGGACTTTCTCAACTGCCCGCTCCGATTGGGTGACACCCAGGACTGGATGAGTCCAGGTGGCTTGGGCCACCAAATCACCGTTGAAGGATTCCAGCCCGGAGGTCACGTTAAAGGTTGCTGTAACCACCTCACCCGGTGCCACAGGAGCCGGGAAAGATTTGGAGGATTCTCTGGTGTTGAGCACAGTAGCCTTCCATCCTTTGGGAGCCGCAATGCTCAGGCGAAGATCAGCAATGGTCGTTCCGGTAGTGTTGGTAAACGTCACGGTTGTGTTCCGGGACGAATTGGGCGCAAATGTCTGCAACCCGGGAGGAGCATCAACAGCGGCAGCCGGAGCAATAGTCAGACGAGCAACATCATAACCAGCTGCCACAATATTGGCCTGCAGTTTCTGGTTGGTTTCCACCGAAGGAAAGGTTCCGGGCGCAGTCATAGCTGCTTCATAGAAGGTACCCTGTGAGGCATTGCTGTTGTCCCCGCCGTTGCCGAGAAGAATGGCTCCCTGCTTGCGCATGGGGTCATAGCTGCTCCTATCGTTGATAATGCGGGGCCCATCGTACATCATCTGCAAACTTCCCTGACGGGCATCGCCTCCCATGGAACGCCAGTGATGCGGTTCTCCATCGGCAGTGGCCGTAACAAAGCGCCAGGCAATACTGGGAAGGTCGGCACAGAACTTGTCATTAGGCGAAGGATTGACACATCCCACCAGATTGTTCTCCTGGTCGGTCATAATCCAGGGACCCTGGTCTTGTCCGTAGTACCACCCTCTGGAATTGCCATAGTAGGTAGTTTCCATGGTACCATCCCCGTCATCGCGGCTATCCGTTTCTGCATTGCCATAGTCAAAGCAGCAGCCATCGTTGTAGTGGTGGCCGTTGATCACCCAGTATTGTCCTTCAGCCTGATCGTCCACGGCAGTTCCTTTAGCATCGTTCAAACGAAGACCCATCCCGGATTCGATGAAAATTCCGTACACCTTGTGTCCCATGAGCGTGACAGGGGCCATATCGGCAATGGGCAGGCTGTTGAATCCTCCCATAGCGGTGGGTCTTCCGGTGCCGCCACGGGGTGCCTGAACCAGATGATTACCCATCCCGGACTGGTCATACAACACCGTAATCCAGCAATACGTGTTGGCACAGAAGTCATCCTGAGCAGCTGCATCGGCATAACCTCCCGGATCACCGGCCGAAGGTTGGACCACCCCTATATCGAGGGTTTTTCCATCGGACATACGCATCACCTGATAGAGTGGGCCGTTGTAAGAGGCAGACAAAGCACGCGTACTGCTGTGGGCAGCCACGCACGGGCTATTACCTGCGGCATAAATATCGCAGGGACCCTGAGGCCTCGGAGGTATGTCATTCTGAGTGGTGCCCACGACAACCGCCACCATCATGGCAGCAGCAGGCAATACCAGAGCAAGGCCAAGAACCGCCAAAAACTTGATTTTCTTATTCATAAAGCAATGTTGTAAAAGACGATGCCGACAAAAATTAATGTTAATAATACAGCAAATATAAAGTTCTCCTGGAATAAACGATTAAAATTTTACGGTGGGCCACTCAGCACGGTCCCAAACAATCTCCTTAACAATCAGTGTGGACCGTCCCCCATCGTGTTTGTCATACCCATGGGCCACAAAATAGGTCTTTCTGTCAAAATCATAGACGGCACAGTGACCGATGCCTGCGTAATCCTCTGTTTCACCAGCCACGAAGGTTCCACCGCCGGCGTACAGAGGCACCCCGTTCTTATCGAAGTATGGTCCCCGGATATCGCGGGATCGTCCCACAACCACGTTATAGTCGCTGTCCAGCCCGCGGCAGCAGTAATCGAGCGACACAAACAGGTAGTAATACTGATGCCGGTGGTAAATAAAAGGTGCCTCGATGGCCCCATCACCGGGGTCTGTGTCGGGCATGCCAAAAGTGCGGGGCTGCATAGCAACCGTGTACCACTCCTGTGGCTCCGCCAGGGACTTCATATCCGGAGCCAGCTTCACCATCTTGATTCCACCCCAGAAGGAGCCAAAGGTCAGCCAGCCTGTGGCCTGACCGCGTGAGCGTTCTAAGTACACGTTGGCATCTATGGCGTTCCAGAAGTCACGCCCTGGGACGGATTTTAGAATCATCCCGTGATCAACCCACTTATATGCCGTATCTTCCTGATTCAGAGTCTTGTTTGTCATCACCCCGATAGCCGAGGTGTTTTTTGCAAATGCTGAAGGAGAATAATATAGATAGTAAGTTCCATTGTAGTATTGAATATCCGGAGCCCAGAATCCGCCCCGGTAACCGGGAATAATGTCCTCGGTTACCCATTCCAGCCGGCTGGGAACAGGCTTTTGGGCAGTCCAGTTCACCAGGTCGGTGCTTTTAGACACGCCCCCGCCCGTAACAAACAGGTAGAAAGTACTGTCCTGTTTGATCAGAACAGGGTCGTGTGCCGAAATTACTCTCTGTTTCGAAGCCTGGGGGGCAGCGGATGGCGCCGCATCCAGTTTTTTGGCTCCGCACAACACCACCAACAAGGAAACAGCGGTAACAAAATAAAGCTTCTTCATATCTCTATTGATTGTTTTTCGAATGATTCTTCCGGGCAGACAACTACCGACGCGGCTTGAGGTACTTGGCAAAGAAGGCTTCAAGAGCAGGATCGGTAATCTCAAGCCGCTCTGCATAGGCTGCGCCATGTCCGGCACCTTCGAGACGAAGATACTCAACATTCGCTCCGGAGGCCTTCATTTTTTGCACAAAATCCTCTGTCAGCTCAGGACGAACAATATTGTCACTCCCACCCTGAATCAAGAACAGTGGCGGATGATTGGCCGAGATATATCCAATGGGCCACCACTCTTTCTTTGCCATGGGCGTATCGCGACCCAACTCAGTGGGAGGTGAGCCCGCGGCAGCCACGTTTACCCTGCTGGAGAACTCATTCCAGCCACCATCACCCTCCAGATTGGCCGATGCCGGGACCATAGCCAGCATCAAGGCCAGATGAGCTCCGGCAGAGTGTCCGTAGGCTCCGATCCTCTCGGGATCCACCCCATACTCCTTTGAGTGTGCCCGCAACCAGCGAACGGCACACTTGACATCCTCGATACAGGCGGGGAAGGGTGCTTCACCGGTGAGCCGGTATTCCACATTGATGGTTACATACCCTTTCCGGGCGTAATCGGTCATCATCTTTTGATACACATCTACAGATTTGGATCCGGAGCTCCATCCTCCGCCGTGGACTATGACCAGAGCTGGACGGTTCCCCACTGCCTTGGCTGCCGGCATTGCCATATCGAGCCTCCAGGACTTGCTCTCTCCACTCCGATAGACGATATCCCGGGCAATCAGAATACTGTCCTGAACAATTTCCCGGGCACGGGAGGCATCAGGAGCCTGAGTGCGCTGCATCCAGAATGCATTTTGAGATGCATGCGCCAAAAGATTGCTCACAGCCCCTGCAAATCCAAGAAACACAAGGGCCATGAGGCTGACAAACAATCTGCGGAAATTTGGTTTCATTCCGATTAGTCAATGGTGGACAAAAACGAAATAATCTCTTTGTAGGTGCGTTCCAGATCATCGTGATGCAGGTTATGGGCAGCTCCGTCCACATGCACCAGTTTCACCTTTGTCAGGTCTTTGACAGCATCCTCATTGGCCTTACGCCCTTCGGGGGAGGTGTCGGCCTTCAATATCAGCGAAGGTACCACCATCTTTGCCAGGGCGTCTCCGGTCTGCATCGAACCGCTCATCGCCTGCCAGCCCTCCGGGGTATAGCCACCGTGAAACTGCTTCTTAGAAAGCGCCCAGTACTTGATGTCTACAATATCCCACTTGGGATTCTGCCGTTTACCAGTCTCAACCAGTTCGTCAAAATTGTAATTATTCTGCCGGACCAGAACTTCCGGGGCGGCATTCATACTGATGGAAAGGTTTCGGGTAGCAGGGGCAGCAGGAGCCGATGGCGCAGCAGCACGGGGTGCAGCCGGAGCCGTGGCTGGGCGGGTTGGAGGAGTGGTTCCGGCAGCCCGGGGAGCACCTCCAGCTGCCCCACTGGGACGAGGGACATTGGGATCAAGCATAATGACGGCCTTTGCCAGCTCAGGGTATTCCCCTCCTACACGCATGACGGTGGCGGCGCCCATCGAGTGGCCTACCAGAATGGGCTTATTGAAGTTCATCACCTTAACGAAATCCACAACGTCCTTAATCAGGGTCTCCCTGTTATCCGAAGTGGTGAAAGGATCGGACAATCCGTGTCCCCGGGTATCCAGCATATAAATATCATAGTCCTTCTGTAACTTCCAGGTCAGGGTGGTCCAGCAAAGCCCATTATCGGTCACCCCGTGCACCATAACCATCACCGGTTTCCCGGGAGCGGGAACCGCATGGTAGTAGTGAATACGTACGCCATTTGCATATACAAAACCATCCGACCAGCCGTCGGGAATCCCCGGGGGGTCAGCGGTAAAGGCCAAAGCAGGGAAAAGAAACAACAGAAGCAGTGTGCGAAGCAGCTCACCAGAAGTTCTGTTCATCCAAGATTTCTTCACGTTCATTGTATTCATGGTTGACATATGATATAAATGTTTATGGTTTTGCCCGACAAGGGCCTATTTAAAAATTCTCTGAGTAAAATAGTGTAAATCCTGTCTCCAGACGTACATGGTATGCCCCCCCTCCATGTCGGAAAACTCCGAAGTGATTCCGTGCTTGGTAAACAATTCACGGGTGGGGGGGGTATTGCCTGAGGCACCGTCAGTGCTTCCCCCGCACGTGAATCTGAAATATTTCAGGGTAGCCTTCAGTTTCGGAGCTGCTGCCTGAATGAGCTGGTCGTATTTTTCGTAGTTGGACATCTGACTGGTCCACCATCCGGAACTCATCACATTCACATAAGCAAACTGGTCGGGGTAGCGAACCATGGTCTCCAGCACCTCCAGACCTCCCATGGACAATCCGGCCAGGGCGCGGTGTGCCGGGTCTTGGTACACGCGGAAGTTCGATTCCACGTAGGGCACAATTACCTGGGACAGATCATGGGCAAAGGTTTCCACGGGGATACTCCCGTCGGGCATGACAACCACCATCGGCACGATCTTGCCCTCTGCAAACAGATTATCGAGAATCCATCCGGCCTTTCCCTGTCCGGGCCAGTTGGTGTCGTTGTCTCCGCCCCCATGCATGAGATACAGCACCGGAAGTTTTTTGTTCGTGGCAAAATATCCGGGAGGAGTCCAGACAAACATACGACGCGTGGAATTGGTCACTGCTGACTCATAGAAGACAATAGACATCAGTCCGTGGGGCACCTTTTTTTGTTGCCAGAACAGGGTGTCTCCGGCAGGCACAATTTCGACCATTGGCCGAAAATCGGCCACCGCAGGATTTTTGGGATCATTGACCCTCATTCCATCAACCAGGAAGTAGTACCGATAAGCACTTGGGGCAACCTTAGGGCCTGTAGTCATGGTCCATACGCCATTCTCAGCACGTTCCGTTTTCTCGGCCCGGATATCACCGCCCAACTCCACCTTCCTTGCCTCGGGGGCATACAAACGAAAGGTGGCAGAGCCGTCACCGTTCACCTGGAAGGACACCAGATTATCGTTCGGAGTAGCAGGACGGCTTCTGGGAGCCTGTGCTGCCAATGGCGCAAGTGCACACCACAAAAAAAAGCCCAGGGAAATGACAAGCATCTTCACCAAAGGGCATGACTGTTTGGGTTGTTCAAAATGTCTCATAAGTTGTAAGTTGAATAAGATGACAGCAAACTTAGTTTCCAGGCTGCCTCACACAAAACACAAATCGGACAAAAACCAACAAAATCCTTCCGGATACAACACCAAACAGTCTGGGAGGGGACAGCATCCAAAACAGAGTGGATGCTTCAGAATGCGACTTAAAGAGCGTTTATCGGAGATGCTTCCAGGCAGGAATCTCATCCCGGGGAATCTTCAACACCATTGTCATTATGACAATCCCGACAAGAGCAAAGATGGCGCGAGTGCCGCCAAAACCAAAACTCGCATTGGAATAATACAAATAGGCCATACCCAGACAAGCTGCCACATAGATCCAATAACCCAGTTTCATCCAGTTAAGCAGCAAAACAGCACTCACTACTTTCACGAATTGTAACACGACCATGGTAATAACCACATTCCTGGGGATCAACATTTGCTGTGTGGAGGTTTGATAAGTCATCAAATAGGCCGTTAGACCAACACTCATAAGGCTGGCAATAATCAAGAAAATCAGCCAGGCAGTGACCAATCCGTGCCTGCGTCTGACCGTGCCCTTATTTTCTTTTGGTTGTTCCATATTCTCAGCATTAGTAATCAGCAAACAACAAAAACTTCACACTTCTGCGCCTGGGATAATGATCCTGACCTCAGGACAACGAAATCCAGACAAAGATATAAATTCTACAACAGGCCTACCCCTGAAGGGACAAAAAAAACGGTTGCAACATTCTGCAACCGTTTTTTGGTCGGGGCGAAAAGACTCGAACTTTCGACCCCTTGCACCCCATGCAAGTGCGCTAGCCAACTGCGCCACGCCCCGATTCGCTTTTAAAAAAGCTGTGCAAAGATAGGCATCAATTCTTTTTCTGCAAATCTTTCCACATAAATTATCAAGGGACAAAGAGCAGATCAGAATGATCGGCACGACGGAGGAAGGCATCGGCAAATGCGCGTACCTGTTCGGGTGTTACAGAACGAACAATCTCCTCAAAAAAGCGGGGCTCTGCGGTGTTGTAGCCACGCAGATACCAGGAGAACAGCGCATTGGTCCAGAATGCATTGTGTTCACGAGATTGTTCCCGCTGCCGGAGCATATTGTTGATGGTTTTCTCAAAATCCGTCACCAGAGGGCCAAAACGTGCCAACGAGTCCAGTTGTTCATACACAACCTGTTTCAAATGAGCCGCCCGGGAGGGATCACAATCAAAGGTAATGGTCAGGGACTGGCGCGCCACCGGATACTGCGACAGACCGGCAGAAACCTGCACTCCATAGGTTCCTCCTTCGCGCTCACGAATCACCTCAGTCATGCGCAACCGGACAATCTGCCCGAGGATCTCGCTCAAACGCTGGTTTACGGGAAGATATTGCTGAAAAGCCGAGTACGACAGGTACACGGTGGCCATTGGTGTCTCCATGGGCACCTGTATCCTTCGTTCCGTTCGCCCTCGGGGCGGGCGAATACCCTGATCATCCCAAGATTCTGAACGATGGTCATCGGCCAGAGACCCCAGATAATAAGCAACAAGCGTGCGCACAGAATCTTCGGGCACATTTCCCACAAGTACAAATGTGAAATCCCCGGCATCCCTGAATCGGTCGCGGTGGACAGCCTCCAGACCAGCAAGCGACACAGACGAGAGCAGAAGCGTATCCAAAACAGGGACTCTGGGATGATAAGCACTCTGAATGCGCATGACAGAATCGGAAATCACCTTCTGAGGGTCTCGGGCCTGATCGCGCACCATGGGATACAGCCGGGACATCAGGGCATCATAAGCCTGCTGGTCAAAACGCGGGGCTTCAAAATACAAATACACCAACTGCAGCAGTGTTTCCAAATCCGATGGGGCACAGGAACCCGTCCAACCTTCACGCGTTTCATCCAACACCGGCTCCAGCGCCACCCGTTTTCCTGCCAGTGCCTTGCGTAAGGCCACAGCATCACGGGTTCCAACCCCCATAAAGGACAGGAACTGACCGTGCAACAGAGCGGAGGGCAACAGACCTGAGGGCACCCTAGAGAGCCCGCCATGGCTGAACGCCTGCAACTGCACCTGATCTTTTTCGTAGTCCGCATGCCGGTAAACAACCCTGGCACCATTCGAGAGCGTCCACTCCACAGCATCCAGCGTATCCAGAGAACGGGAAGCAGCCACCTTTCCCCCGGGCAAAGCATAAGGAATCAGCGATCCGGAAGCGGCCTGGTCCTCATAGGGAGGTATCTCCGACTGCTCTACCCTCCGGATGATTCCGGAAGCCTCCGCCTCAGAAAGATGCTTCACACCCTGAGCCGGACCGGTAATAATCAGCGTACGATTCTCCGCAGTCACCCGGCTTCTGAAGTGTGCCAGAAGATCCGCAGAAGTCAGAGTGGGCAGAATCTGTTGCACAAAAGCATACTCGGCCGCGATTCCGGGAACTGCAGCCGCTTCAAGATAATGACCGGCATAAGCCTCACAAAACTGAATACTGGGAATCTTGTCCCGCTCCAGATATCGGTTGTGCCAATCCCGGAGCAAATCGGCCCGGGCGCGTTCCAGTTCTGTCTCGGTAAAACCATGACGGAGTACCCGCTGCACCTCAGTCCAGACCTTTTCAAGGGCTTGTGCCTCTTCGCCTGGCCGGGCTACTGCCTGAGCAGAAAAGACATCATATCCACGCAAAAAGCCAGAAATCCCTGCGGAAGCAGACAAAAAAGGAGGAATCCCCCTCTGCAACAGTTCCTGTAGCCTTTGAGACAGCATATGACTGCACAACCTGTTCATCAGGCCTTCGCGCACATCCCCCCAGGTCTTGGGTTGCTCATCCCGGTTTTGTCGTAACACCAGCAGTTCCAACTCCGACTGGGTAGCCTCGGCATCTGTTGCCAGCGCAAAATACATCGCAGCATGATCCGGAATACCGAACTTTGGCCGGGGTTTAGGCTGTTCCACGGCTGGGATGGCCGAGAACAGTCTGCGCACGCGGGCTTCCATATCGTCCACATCAAAGTCGCCCACAATAGCGACCGCCTGAAGGTCCGTCCGATACCAGTCATGATAGAACGCCCTGAGATCATCATGCGCAAAATTTTTGATAATACTCAACTCCCCGATTATATCCCGCTGGGGATACCTGGAACCCTTGAGCAGCACCGGCAAGTACTGCTCCTGAAGCCTCACGGAAGCATTTCGCCGGGTACGCCATTCCTCGCTGATGACTCCACGCTCCAGCTCAATTTCCTCCCCTTTTAGGAGAACATAGTCCGACCAATCGTGCAGGATAAGCAGGCAGGAATCCATTAGCCCGGCAGGGGCGGTGGGCACATCACTCAGATAATAGAGCGTCTCTTGATAGGATGTGGAAGCGTTGATATTGCGGCCAAACGCCACCCCGTGACGCTGCAGCATGTTCAGGAAACCCTTGCCCGGATAGTGCCGCGTGCCGTTGAAGGCCATATGTTCTAAAAAATGCGCCAGCCCGTCCTGGTGGTCCTCCTCAAGCAGAGCCCCCACATTTTGAATCATAAAAAACGTGGCCCGCCCCGCAGGCTCCTTGTGATGCCTGATGTAATACGTCAGCCCGTTACCCAGCTTTCCGGTACGGACAGCAGAATCAAAAGGCACCAGGGCGCTCAGGTCATATTGGGCCTTGAGGACAGGCACTGAAAGCATCAGGGCGAAACCCAGCAGAGTGGTTCTCAAACAAATACGCATCATCTTATCCACTTGAATTCAGCGCCCAAGTTAGTAAAAATCATCTGCGGCGACGCTGACAGAGACTAAAGAGAAAAATAATGGTTGAGTTTTCCCTCTACATTATGCTGAGCATTGTCCATATCTTCGAATACCTCCCCATCTTTGAGCACCACAACCCGGTCACAAAGATCGGCAATATGGTTCAGATTGTGGCTCGAAACCCACACCGTGGCCCCGGTCTGGCGACTGTGGGTAGCCAGAATGTCCCGGATCAGCAACTGTGAAGTAGGGTCCAGAAAATTGAAAGGTTCATCGAGAATGACGATGGGCGTGTCCACCATTAGGGCACCCACAATGCCGATTTTCTGTCGATTTCCCGCCGAGAAGTTCCGGATGTATTTCTTTTGATTGAGTATCTCGTTCCCCATAAACCGGGCAAACAAATGCATCTTTTGCTCCAGTTTGTCGTTCGGAAGACCAAAAATCCGTGCCAGGAAAGAGAAGTATTCCTCAGGAGTCAGGAAATCGATCAGGAAACCAGCATCAATAAAGGCTGCCACAGATGACTTCCACCCCTCGCTTTTGTCCACAAACCACTCGTCCAGCCTTACCGAGCCCTGATCGGCCTTGAGCAGATCGAGTACCAACCGGAAGAGGGTAGTCTTCCCAGCCCCGTTGTTTCCCACCAAACCCACCAGTTCTCCCTGACCAATAGCCAGATGCTCAATGTTCACAGCCGTCTTCTCGCCAAACCTTTTGACTAGATTGTCAATGATGATATTCATAAAAAATGTATTAAAAGTTTATACACCCCGGAACCCTTCCAGGGAGAAATGCCGTCTTTTCCAGAACCACAGATAGATCTGTCTCAGCCAAACCCGGGACAGCAACAGGCCGGCCACTCCAAGTCCGGAGAGGCCAACAAAATTCCAAGGCTCAGGAACAACCGTCAGAAGAATGATAATCGCAATCAAGGAGATCATATTCAAAGCAAAGTTCCAGAACATCTGGGAACCCTTCAGTCCATGACTCTGTTTCATATCCGCGCCCATCATGTCTATGCGTGCCCGGTTCACAAGGGCCAGAGCATAGGGCAACAAGTTGTGGAAGCCTATTGCGTACAAAACGCAGGCAGCCCACTGAATCAGGGTAAGACGGTCCAAAAACACCAGAGAAAGAAAAAACATCGCACCCAGAAGAGAAACCAGCACATCCACGAGAAACTTGGCATGAAGCATCCGGGATACTACCCCGGGACGAACCATCAAACCGTCAAAATACCAGGACTCGGCAGAGAAAATATACTGCCGGAGGGCCTGGCCGATAGAGCTCACCCCCATCACAACAAACATGGGCACCATCCTGGATTCCGCAGCAGACTTACCGTCAAACACAAAGATCACCATAAAAAGAAGTATGACCGGCGACAACAAAGCCATCACCATACGCTTATTGCGCACGTATTTCATCACCTCAAACCAAATCAGTTTGCCAAACAAACCATATCCCTCAGCCAGCCGGAGCGACACCACCCGTTCGGTGGCCGTCTGGCTGGTACGCTGCAGTTCCTCGTTCAAAAACACCCGCAGCAACCGGGCATAGCCAGCCACAAGCAGTATCGCGGTCCCACACAGGGAGATCCAAAGCACAGGAGACACCTCCGTCATGGCCGCACCCAGTTTTCGCGAAAGCGGAGTTAGGTCGAGGAACAGCCAGCCCAGAATCAGGCCTGCGAGCACCAAGCCCTGGAGAACATACCCCACAAGGGACTCATAGCGCAGCAACAACCGAAGATTCACAAAAAAGAAGTGACGAATCACCAGCAAGACCAGGAAGCATCCTGCATACAGTGCGCACTGTACCCCATCGAACACAGGCCGCATATGGAAAAACATAAACGAGAGCAGGAACATCACCCAAACCAGCAAACCCTTGGAGAAGAAAGAAGTCCACACCAGGTACCGGAACAAAATTTTGCGGGGGACTGGCAGGCTCCAGTAAGGCAGCACATCAAAAGCGGGGTTGAAGGGAAAGAAAAACCGGTAAAACAAACTACCCACCAACATGTACACCATCATGCCGTTGAACGCATCCACTACCGGCAAATCGGGGGCCAGAATCCGGGCATAATGGGCAAAGAACACGCCCGAGAAACACATCATCAGGGCCAATACGCCCACGCTCGCTCTGACCAGCCGCTGGGTATCCCGGTTGGCCCCGAACATCGGGTCCCGGCGGGCACTCAGCTGCCGGTGGCGAAACAAATCATACACAAACGAAGTCATACGGTCACTATTTCTTACGAATTTTATAAGTAAGATTTCCGCGGAGGGTATCCACCTGCGCAAAGAAATGAAGGTTAAGAATCCGGCCCCGGAATTCATATCCCTCGGAAGTCGGCACCCAGGACCTCAGAGGAGTAACACTTTCCTCCAGCCCCCCACCCTGAGCACCCTTGAGGAGCGTCCCATTCAGCAAGGCCAGGGTCATCTCGCCGCTCCCCGAGGCATCATACCAGGGGGTGCTGCGGATGTTCCGGGCAAGTTCGCGAACCTCTGGACGACGAATGGAAGTAGTTCCTCCCATTGACCAAGTGGACAATACCCCATTATGAGAGCTATAGGAACTTTCGTCACTGGAAATTTCTCTGTGTACGAGGGTCACCAAAGACACTCCGCTGATAATCTCCAGCCGTTGGAAGTCATATTTTGTACCTTGAAAAAATACCTCCATTTGCTGGCCCACAAAGAACATCCTGGAGAGGATAAACACTGCCCAGGCAACACTCAGCACGAACAGGGACAGTAAGATCCAGACACTTTTTCTTTTCATATTAATTCGATTGATGATGAAATGCTTTATAACCCTGAAGAAACTCTTCGGCAGTGATGCCCAGCAGGCTCATGCTGCGAAATACCCGGGGAAGGTCCTTCCCGATAAACTCCCGGCGCAAATAGGCGGTGGCGGCCTCCACAGCCCCGTCGGCAACAAACAAACCGATGCCCCGTCTGAGATACACCATGCCCTCATTCTGAAGAAACTCCACCGTACGGGCTACGGTGTTGGGATTCACCTCCAGGTCCACAGCCAGTTCCCGCACACTGGGGATTCTCTCTCCGGGAGGCCATTGCCTGAGGATGATCTTCTCACAGATCCACTCGGCAATCTGGAGATAAATCGCTTTATTGTCCTGAAATTCCATAACCTAACTTTTAAGCCTGTTTTTCACGGAGCAGATAGTACGCGAGCGCGTAGTACATACATCCCGAAACCAACAACCAGGGATACATGGTCACGCCGTTCATATAGTGCTCCAGCACCACATACAGCCCCGGAGCCGCCACACCCATTGAAAATCCAGGAACCAGTAGCGGGGTCACCAAAAATGTCACGCCCACCAGCAACAGGGAAAACACCCACACACAGATCCAGGTTTTGATCCAGGGTGAGGATTTAAAATAAATACCCCCGGCCATAAACAACAACTGGTACATGAGCGCATTGAAAAACATGTTCGAGGGATACAGCCCCGTACCCAGATTCAACCCTCCCGTGAGGAGTTCCAGCGGACTCATCCAGCCAAAGTGGTGCTCCGGAAAGAAGGGCAGGGTTGCAGTCAAAGCCAGATAAAACAACACACTCAGGGCCAGCGGAACCACAATTCCTCCCCACAGCATTCCGGCGCACAAACGAGAAGAAGGAGTCACCGGCAGGGTGAGGGCATGCACATTCCCGGCCTGTCGCGACAGATGACGCACAAACAGCACACCTGACTCACTGATGCTGAACAAAACCATGAACAGCAGCAGGAGCTTCTGTCCCACCATCAGCGAGCCATCTTCGGCACTCCACTTCTTTCCTCCCAACAGGAACAGAAATATAAACAAGAAGACAAACAAACCGTAGGAAAGATAGGCTTTCCTGTTCAACACACAGTGCTCCCGGAGCACCAGAAGCACCTGGCGACAGAACAATGTAATACTCATAAGGCAGATTCTTTAGAGGTGAGCACCGCCCGAAATTCCTTAGGATTTGCCAGGGCAGCATTGAACAGCAGTTCCGTATCCAAAGGCGTTTCCTGTTGCTTCAGGTTCCTCCGGAGCACCCGGTAGCCATTGAAATTCTTTTCCATATATAATATCTCGTCCTGCGGCTTTTCAGTGGTCTCTTCAAACACCACACGGGCAGCAATCTCGGCCACCGAAGCATCGAGCAGGATCTGCCGTTCATGCAACATCACCAGATGATCGAGCATATTGCCCAGGTCCCGGACCTGATGGGTGGAAATCACAAAGCATCGGTCCTCGCTAATCTGTTCTGCAAGCACCTTGCGGAACTGCTTCTTGGAAGGGATGTCCAGGCCGTTGGTGGGCTCATCCATCAGCACCACACGGGTACGGGCAGCCAGAGCAAATGCGATCAGGACCTTCTTGCGGGTCCCGAAGGACATGCCCGAGATGGAATCCTGCTCCTGAATCTCAAATTCCCCGAGAATGCTCCGGAACAAATCCGCAGAAAACTCCCGGTAAAAAGGAGCATACAGGCGACAATAGGCATCCACCCTGAGCGGAGGCAAGACACACTCCTCAGGGATTAGAAAAAATTGCTCCAGATAAGCTTTGGAACGGGGAACTGAGGAGACTCCTGAAACGGAGCATACCCCATGAGCGGGATAGCGAAGAGCAGCTATCAGCTTAAGCAGTGTGGTTTTACCGGTACCGTTGAGGCCGAGCAAACCGTAGATTCGCCCAGGAAGCAAACTCAACGAAAGGTGCTCAAACACATCCTTCCCTCTGGGATAACGGAAATGTACATCTTGAATTTCTATCATAACAACTCATTTGCAGCGGGCCGAACAATATAACCACTGTTCTAGCCAACTAGTACACTGCAAATATAGATGTTTTTTTAACAAAAAAATTTTTTCTGAGAAAAAAAGTGAAAAAACTGAAAATCAGGCATTCATACTCCCACGGGAGATAGGCTGGGCATAGGAAACCACCTCGGCAGCATCTATGGTCGGGCCGCTGAGAATAATGAGTCGCTCCAGCACATTCCGGAATTCACGGATATTCCCGGTCCAGTTGATTTTTTGAAGCTCTTCAATGGCCGCCGGGGTGATGGTCTTCTTTGCCATTCCGTATTCACTGCATATATGACTGATAAAATGGTCCGCCAACAGGGGGATATCCTCAAGCCTTTCGTTCAGTGAGGGTACATGAATCAGGATGACGCTCAGACGGTGATAAAGGTCTTCACGGAAGTTATTGGCGGAAATCTCCTTTTGTAAGTCCTTGTTGGTTGCAGCGATAATACGCACATCTACCTTAATTTCCTTATCGCTGCCCACCCGGGAAATTTTGTTCTCCTGCAAAGCACGCAATACCTTAGCCTGAGCAGAGAGGCTCATGTCCCCGATCTCGTCCAGAAACAGGGTACCTCCGTTGGCAGCCTCAAATTTACCACGCCGGTCCTTGTAAGCCGAGGTAAAAGAACCCTTTTCATGACCAAAGAGCTCACTTTCAATGAGTTCAGAAGGTATTGCAGCGCAGTTGACCTCCACAAAGGGAGCCGCTGCCCGAGGGCTCTTTTCATGCAACCATCTAGCTACCAACTCCTTTCCCGTCCCGTTCTTGCCCGTCACCAGCACCCGGGCTTCGGTGGGGGCCACCTTATCAATCATCTCTAACACCCTGAGGATGGGCTCTGACTGACCCACAATATCGAATGTCTTACTCACCTTCCGCTTGAGAATTTTAGTCTCCACGGTGAGGTGGGTACGATCCATGGCATTTCGGATGGTAATCAGCAGACGGTTCAGGTCAAGGGGTTTCTGGATAAAATCAAAAGCCCCCTTCTTGATGGCCTCCACCGCGGTATCAATCGTACCGTGCCCGGAGATCATCACCACCGACACCTCAGGCGAAATCTGCAACAATCTTTCCAGGACCTCAATCCCGTCCATCTTGGGCATCTTGATATCACACAGCACCAAGTCGAACCTTCCAGAGGAAAACAACTCTATGCCCTGCATCCCGTCTTCGGCCACTTCCACTTGGTTGTCCTCATATTCGAGGACTTCTTTCAGGGTGTTCCGAATACTCCGTTCGTCGTCAATCACCAGTATCTTTGCCATATCACTTAATTTCCAAAGTCGTCAAAGAGCAGCATCTCGCGGGGCACGCCCAGCTCATCAAGCATCCCCCTCACCGCCTGAGCCATAGGCCCGGGGCCGCACATATAATACTCTATATCCTCAGGCGCCTCATGGTGCCGGAGGTACTGATCATAAATCACCTGATGGATGAAGCCCACGGGACCCGTCCATTGGTCCTCCGGCCGGGGTTCCGACAAAGCGATGTGGAAACTGAAATTGGGAAATTCTTTCTCGATGGACCGGAAATCCTCTTCATAAAAGATCTCATTCCGGGAACGGGCACCATACCAGTAGCTGATCTTGCGGTCGGTGGTCTTGAGGGTACGAAACAGATGCAACAGGTGGGAACGCAGCGGGGCCATACCGGCACCGCCCCCGACATACAACATCTCACGATTGGTTTCCTGAATGTGAAAGTCCCCGTATGGGCCGGAAACCGTTACTTTGTCACCCGCCTTGAGTGAAAAAATATACGAAGAGCAAATACCGGGAGGCACATTCATCCACCCGCCAGCAGCACGGTCAAAGGGCGGAGTGGCAATACGGATGTTCAGCATGATGATATTACCCTCTGCCGGATGATTGGCCATGGAATATGCCCGAAAAGTTTCCTCTTCATTGGTACAGGCGAGTTCCCACATGCAAAATTTGTCCCACTCCGGACGAAAACGCTCCTCAACCTGAATGTCGGAAAACTTCATGGCATACCGGGGCACATCAATCTGTATGTAGCTCCCCGGTTTGAAGTTCAGCACCTCACCGGGAGGGAGTTTAACCACAAACTCCTTGATAAAGGACGCCACGTTCTGGTTGGAGACTACTTCACACGTCCATTTGCGGATGCCCAAAACTTCTTCGGGGATCCGGATCTGCATATCCCCGCGCACTTTCACCTGACAACCCAGACGCCAGTTATCCCGGATTTGCTTCCGGGTAAAGAAGCCGACCTCGGTAGGTAGTATAGATCCGCCCCCCGCTACAACCTGGCACTTGCACATCGCGCAGGTACCTCCGCCCCCACAGGCCGAAGGCAGATAAATCCGGTTGTTGGCCAGCGAAGTCAGCAGGGAAGCACCTGCTGGTACCTCAAGTTGCTTTTCGCCATTGATATCTATGTGCACATTACCCTGAGGCAACAACTTCTTTTTGGCATATAGCAGGAGAATAACCAGAGCAAGAATGACCACGAGAAAAACCCCGATGGCGACAAATATGGTCAGTATGGAAAAGTCGGACATGTCCCGGAATCGTTATAATTGAATACCCATGAAACACATGAAGGAAATGGCCATCAGGCCAGTGATGATGAACGTAATCCCCAACCCCCGCAAGGGTGCCGGAATGAGGGAATAGGCAATCTTCTCCCGAATGGCAGCAATCCCGGCAATAGCCAGAAGCCAGCCCAAACCGGAGCCCAGTGCAAAGGAGGTGGCCTCAGCCAGATTTCCGTAGCCACGCTCCTGCATGAACAGGGAAGCCCCCAGAATAGCACAGTTTACGGCAATCAAAGGCAGGAAGATACCCAGAGAATTGTACAGAGCAGGTGCAAATTTTTCTACCACCATTTCCACCAACTGCACAATGGCAGCAATCACAGCAATATACATAATGAAACTGAGAAAACTCAGGTCCATCTCGGCCAGGGAGGGACTCAGCCAGGATAAGGCCCCGGGCTTGAGTACATAGTGGAACAGAAGGTAATTTGCCGGAACAGTGATCAAAAGCACAAAAACAACGGCAAGCCCCAGACCAACGGATGTCTTAACGGTCTTGGACACGGCCAGATAGGAGCACATCCCCAGAAAGTAGGCGAAGATCATGTTGTCGATAAAAATCGACTTCACAAATATATTCAGCAGATTTTCCATACACTCGTTCCAGTTAATCTTCCATCAGTTCCGGGTTACGCAGGCGATGAATCCAGATGATGCATCCCACCAGAATCAGCGCCATGGCCGGCATAATCATCAGTCCGTTGTCGTGGTAGCCCGCCTCATAAAAAGCTTGGGGGACAATCTGATATCCAAGCAGTGAGCCCGAACCAAGCAGTTCTCTGAAAAATGCTACGGTAATCAGAATCCATGCGTAACCCAACCCATTACCAATTCCGTCCAGAAACGAAGGAAGCGGCTTGTTGGACATAGCAAAGGCTTCCAGACGACCCATCACAATACAATTGGTGATAATCAGCCCGACATACACCGAAAGTTGCTTGCTCACTTCGTATGAATAAGCCTTCAGAACCTGATCCA
This sequence comes from Bacteroidales bacterium UBA4181, assembly GCA_002380425.1. Taxonomy (GTDB): domain Bacteria; phylum Bacteroidota; class Bacteroidia; order Bacteroidales; family UBA4181; genus UBA4181. The sequence goes on along the minus strand of DFUR01000033.1, from coordinate 17,980 downwards.
CCAAAATCACCAGGGTGGAAATCACCACAAGCTGCACAATAATTCTAATAGAGGACGGTATCAGATTACGCAGAGCGGAAATAATCAAATTGGAACAGGCAATCACCATGGTAACAGAAATCGCCATCACCATGGCCGGTTCCAGTTTAACAGTTACTGCCAGAGCGGAACAAATGCCCAGCACCTGTACCACTACCGGATTGTCTTTATTGATGGCCTTGCTGACCAAGGCCCGATTCTTTGTGGAACCTGTGTCCATATTATCTGGATTTAATCACTTCAAAGAAAGGCACATAAGGCCTCAGAGAACTATAAACCATATCCCTGAGTCCGTTGCTGGTGATGGTACCGCCCGAAACAGCATCCACCGAATGATCATCGGGCACATAAGACCCGGACTTGAGCACCCGGATACCAGCAAAAGCACCCGATGAATCAAAGATCTTCTTGCCCCGGAACTGCGCCTGGAACTCAGGGGTGGCAATCTCAGCACCCAGGCCGGGTGTTTCGCCGGCATGTGAGAAGGTGACCCCATAGAGGGTGTTTCCGTCCTCACTGATGGCTGCATATCCCCATATCTTGCCCCACAGACCCTTACCATTAAGAGGGATAACAAACACCGGGCGGCCCTCAATGGCGGCCTCATACAGAGGAAATTCTCCAGAGGCCACCGTAGCGTCATCATATTCCTTTCCGGACACTTCATTCCCGGAAGCATCCACCACCATCCCACGGCGGATGTACTGGTCAAAGAGATTCTCGGCATCCTCCGCTGAGGAGGAAATCCCAAGGGCAGATAAAATATTGCGTTTGGTTTCAATACGGGTATTCTTTTCCTGTCGGGATTTCAACGCAAGAGCAGTAACAGACAGCCCGGCAGCCACAACCACTACCATCACAGCCGAAAACAGAAAAATGTATGAATTGCTGAAGTTCTTCATATAGGCCTCTTTAAGCTTGCACGTGTGCCCTTTTCAGTCTGCGCCGGATATGCGCATGCACCACATAATGATCAATCAACGGAACCATAGTGTTCATGAACAATATCGCCAGCATCATCCCTTCCGGATAAGCAGGGTTCGCAACACGAATCAGCACGGAGAGCAACCCAACCAGGAAACCAAAGATCCACTTGCCCGTCTCTGTCTGGGCGGAACTGACCGGGTCGGTAGCCATGAATACAGCACCGAAGGCAAACCCACCCATAACAAAATGATAGTAAAAGGGTAGTTCCATATAGGCACTACCACCGACCAGATTGAATATCAGGCCCATGAATGCTCCTCCGGCAAAAACCGAAAGCATGGTTTTCCAGCTGGCAACCCCGGTAAACAACAACACGAAGGCTCCCAGCAGAATACACAGGGTTGAGGTCTCCCCCACGGAACCAGGAATCAGTCCCAGAAACATATCCCACATGGAAGGCAAGTCACGGAGCAGATCGCTGCCCGAAAGGCCGGAGGTCACCGAAGCGGTAGCCTCAGCCAGAGGTGTGGCTCCCGAAAATCCGTCCACAGTGTCCATACCCTTGCGCAACCCGGTTACCCAGACCGAATCGCCCGAAATCACCGAGGGGTAGGCAAAGAAAATAAAGGCGCGGGTAACCAGAGCCGGATTCCAGATATTCATTCCGGTCCCACCAAAAATCTCCTTGACAAAAATCACCGAGAAAGCGGTAGCCAGAGCCACCATCCACAAGGGCGTATCCACAGGCAGAATCAGTGGGATGAGCATCCCGGTAACCAGGAAGCCCTCATTGACCTCATGCCCCCGGACCTGCGCCACAGCGAACTCAATACCCAGCCCCACCACATAGGACACCACAATCAGAGGCAACACCTTCCACAGCCCGAACATAAAGTTCTCCAGCAATGTACGCACCTCCCCCGATGCCAGCATCTGCTGATAGCCCACATTGAACATTCCAAAAAGCAGTGCCGGCATCAGCGCCAGAATCACCACACTCATAGAGCGTTTCATATCCACAGCATCCCGGAAATGCGCCCCCTGAGGTGGCGTCGTAGCAGCGGGAACAAACAGAAAGGTTTCAAATGCATCAAAAGTGGAATGGAACACATGCAACTTACCACCCTTTTGAAAATGGGGTTTGGCTTTATCCAGATAATCCCTTAGAAATTTCATCCGCATCAACATCAAAAGTCTCTAACTCATTTCCCTTATCATCAGGTCAATCCCCTGGCGAAGCATCTTCTGCACCTCCATCTTGGAAGGGCAGATCACCTCGCACAGAGCCAGATCTTCCTCTATCACTTCATAGATACCCAGTTGTTCCATGAGTTCCACATTTCCAGCCAGAGAAGCCTTAAGCAGATGAACCGGCAGCAAATCCATGGGTACAACTTTCTCATACACCCCGCTGAACACAAAAGCTCTGTGGCCACCGTTCAGCCGGGTATCCGGACGATATTGCTTTCCCGGCATCAGGAAAGCAGGGAACATCTTCCAAAAACTAAACTTATTCATTCCGGGCATCATCCAGCCCAGGAACTCCGGCTCCCCGCCCTCGGGCAGAACCGTAATTTGGTGGTCATAATAGCCCAGAAATCCGTCCGCATCCAGACGGTTACCGGTGAGTACGTTCCCGCTAATGTAGCGCCGCGGGGCTCCATCGGCACTCCGGGCAGTAAGCCATCGAACGGAACTGCCCCGGATCACTCTGTAATAAGCGGGCGTAACGGGCGCCTCTGCTCCGGTAACGGCCAGGAGTAGCGAGAAGTCGCAAACGCCCCTGAGAAAGAGCCTGCCCATCAAAACCACCTCCTGGGGATGCACGGTCCACACCACCTCTCCTTTATTCACCGGAGCAATATGATGTATCTGAATCCCGACGTTCCCGGCCGGATGCGGCCCCTGAAAATAATGACAAGTAAGACCTTGAATCGCCCCCAAAAAAGCATAATCCGGTCGCCCGGCAGGGAGGCCCAGATGTACTTTCCCACTGGTGAGTCGCGACAGTGCATGCACGCCCGCCTGAAAATCGGCAGCCTCATCCTTCAACACAAAGGCATGGTCGGGAGCAAGGGGTGCAGAATCAAAGGCAGAAATAAAGATATCCCGCGGCACATCCCCGGGTTGGGCAATAATCCCATAGGGACGCTGTATCAACGAAGGCCAGAGGCCGCTACGCAGAAGCACATCACAAACCTCATCACGGGACAAAGCCAACGGGTCTGCAACCGGGAAGGACTCGGACTTACCTCTGTCATCCCCCGAAACAACCACTGCCAACAATTTTCGGCGCGGACCCCGCACAACAGCCTCAACCCGGCCGCTGACAGGCGAAGTAAAGAGCACACGGGGCCTGTTTTTGTCGCAAAACAACGCCGTCCCAGCCTGGACAACATCACCCTCATGTACCAGCACCCTGGGAACAAGGCCCGGGAAATCGTCAGGCCGCAGGGCATAGGACGTTGCCTGGAAACCATCGCACAGCCTGGGTTCGGGAGCGCCTGCCAATTTTATGTTGAGTCCCTTGCGGATCTTGATTGTGTCAGACATATATCATCAACTATAAACGCCACAAAATTAACAATTCTCCTCAGTTCTCCATAGAATCCAGAATCCTTTGGACCTCTTCTTCGGTTTCGGAGAGTTTCTTTTTGCAATACGCAAGAAGCTCCGTAACACGTTTTACATGCACTACCATGGCATCCACATCCGGTTCCCCGGCCTCCATCTGGCGCAGGATTTGCTCTATCTCAGCAACCGCTTCTCTGTATGAATCTTTTGTTTCCATATATATTAATTGATATTCACTTCATCAACGATACTGTCCACCTTGCCGTCACGCATGAGCGTCGTCAGCCGTGCTCCTTTTTCCAGGCCAGATGCACTGGTGACAATCCTCCCACGGCACAACGTCAGGGAATACCCTCTCTGAAGAATATGTTCTGGGCGCAACAGATTGTTTTTAAGCGCAAAACCTTCCATACGGGACCGTTCGCGCTCATACCCCCGGGCTACAACGTGGCGCAGACGCGCTCCGGATTGCTGCAATCCCATCCGCTTTTCTCCCAGAAAGCGCACCACTCTGGGAGAGAACGTCCGGGAGAATCGCAACAATTTTTCCTGGGACTGGTGCAATCCTCCTGAGGCCAAGTCGCGTAAGCGATTGGCATACCCATCCAGCAGGGCAATAAAGTTTCCCGATTGTGCCATCAGGAAATCGGCAACTGCAGTAGGAGTTTTAAAACCCTGCCAGGCAACCATATCCACCACGGTTTCATCCCTTTCATGCCCAATCCCGGAGAGCACCGGCAAAGGAAACTGCGCTACATGCAAGCCCAGCAAATAACTGTTGAACGCATTCAACTCTGCTTGTGCGCCCCCTCCCCGGATAATGACTACCACATCGAACAATCTGGTACACTGATTGATTTGCTCCAGGGCATCAATCACAGACCGCTCGGTATCCGCGCCCTGCATGGAGGCAGGAAACAGACGGGTATAATAATGGATGCCCAACTCATTTTCATTGAGATGATGCATAAAATCACCATATCCCGCTGCTGTTGGCGAAGAGATGATTGCCACACTCCGGGGCACCATGGGCATGGGAAGCGTCCTGTTCATCTCCAGCATGCCTTCCTTCTCCAGCCTGAGCACGACCTCTCTCTTGCGCAGAGCCCACTCTCCAAGCGTGTACGATGGGTCAATATCCTTAACAATCAAGCTGTAACCGTAGGCCTCGTGAAACTCCACCTGAACAGTCAGAAGCACTTTGAGCCCGGATTGCAGTTCCAAACCCGCGGCGTGCTCAAAATAAGGCTTCAAGACCCTGTAAGTATAAGACCAGATGATTGCCCGAGCGCGGGCAATAATAGAATCCGAATCCACCTCCTTCTCAATCAGTTCCATATAGCAATGGCCGTTGCGGTTCACCGACAACTCACTGATCTCAGCAATCAACATAAGGGTGTCGGGGAATGCGGCCTTGAGACGGTCCCTGACCAGACCGTTCAGAGCCTTTAGTGTGAACTGTTCTGACTCTTTCATAGAGATTGTTTGCGCGGGTTTAAAGGAACAAAAAAGGAACGAGAGGGCCATTTTTTAGACGCATATTTTGTGATAATAAATTATTCCATACCTTTGTTGGCTCGCTTATTTTACCATTCAAACCACATGAAAAAACATAATTTCAACGCAGGCCCTTCTATTCTGCCTCAGGAGGCTATCGAGGAAACAGCCAAGGCTGTTCTGAATTTCAACGGGAGCGGTCTGTCCCTGCTCGAGGTTTCCCACCGGGGAAAAGATTTTGACGCCGTGATGATTGAAGCGACCTCCATGATGAAGGAACTTCTCGAGATTCCCGAAGGATATTCCGTGGTTTTCCTGGGCGGTGGGGCCAGTCTGCAGTTCTGTATGGTTCCCTTTAATCTGCTCCATAAGAAGGCCGCATACCTCAACACCGGAACCTGGGCAGGCAAAGCCCTTAAGGAAGCCCGTGGCTTTGGAGAAGTTGTAGAAGTTGCCTCCTCCAAGGAAGCCAACTTCAGCTTCATTCCCAAAAACTATGATATTCCTGCGGATGCTGATTATTTCCACATCACCACCAACAACACCATTTTTGGGACGGAAATCAGGACGGACCTGACTTCTCCTGTTCCCTTGGTGGCCGATATGTCCTCGGACATCCTGAGCCGCCCCGTGGATGTTTCCAAATACGGATTGATTTACGGAGGAGCTCAAAAAAACCTTTCGTGTGCCGGTGTTACTTTTGTTATCGTCAAAAACAGCCTGCTTGGAAAAGTGGACAGGCATATCCCCTCCATGCTGGATTACCGCATCCACATTGACAATGGCTCCATGTTCAATACCCCTCCTGTGCTGCCCGTGTTTACCGCACTGCAAACCATGAAATGGATCAAAGCTCAGGGTGGTACCAAGGCCATGGAAAAACGCAATCTGGCCAAAGCGTCCCTGCTCTACAATGAGATTGACCGCAACCCGCTGTTCAAGGGTACCGCTGCCGTGGAAGACCGTTCGGTGATGAATGTCTGTTTTGTGATGAACGAAGGTTACGAAGAACTAGAAAAATCGTTTATGGAATTTGCTCAGAGCAAGGGTATGGTGGGCATCAAGGGTCATCGTTCCGTTGGTGGCTTCAGGGCTTCCATCTACAATGCCATGCCGCTCGAAAGTGTTCAGGCTCTGGTGGATACCATGAAAGAATTTGAAAAAAAACAATAGCGTTATGAAAAAAGTTCTGGTCGCAACTGAAAAGCCTTTTGCCAAAACAGCTGTGGATGGCATCCGTTCGATCATCGAGGCTGCCGGCTTCACACTGGTTTTGCTGGAAAAATACACAGATACGGCTGACTTTGCTCACGCTGTGGCCGATGCCGACGCCCTGATTGTCCGCAGCGACAAAGTAACAGCAGACATTATTGCAGCAGCCGGGAACCTGAAAATTGTGGTTCGCGCTGGTGCCGGATATGACAATCTGGATCTGACTGCCTGTTCGTCCAAGGGAATAGTAGCTATGAACACTCCCGGACAGAATTCCAATGCCGTAGCAGAACTTGCTCTGGGCATGATGGTTTATATGGCCCGCAACTCCTTCGAACCTGGAACTGGTTCAGAACTGAAAGGCAAAAAGCTGGGAATCCACGCCTATGGAAACGTAGGCAGGCAGGTTGCCCGTATCGCCCGGGGTTTCGGGATGGAAGTACTTGCCTTTGACCCGTTCATCACCTCCGAAGCCATGCAACAGGAGGGCATTACCCCGGTCAAATCAGTTCAGGACCTGTACAAAAAATGCACCTACGTATCCCTGCACATCCCGGCCACAGAAGAAACCCGGAAATCCATTGGACAGGAACTTCTGATGAGCATGCCAAAGGGGGGGACCCTGATCAACACTGCGCGCAAAGAGGTGATTGACGAAGACGGGCTGCTCCGGGCCATGATGGAACGAAACGACCTGAAGTATGCCACCGATATTGCTCCCGACTGCGCGTCCAAACTGAAGAACTCAGTCGGTTCACGTTACTTCGGGACTGCCAAGAAAATGGGTGCCGAAACGGCTGAAGCCAACGTGAATGCTGGTCTGGCTGCGGCAAGTCAGATTGTGGATTTCTTCACAACCGGAAGCACCAAATTCCGGGTGAACTAATTCCTCTTCCCCTCACTTGAGATCCAAACGGACCGGCCGAAACAGCCGGTCCGTTTTTTTTGCATCAATCTGGAAACCAGGAAGACTATTTTTTATTATATTAGCCGGATAATACCTGACACCAACACATGGACACTACTGAATTCAAACGAATGTACCTTTGGCTGCTCCTGGCATGCGTCCTCCTCAATACCTCCTCGTGTGCAACCTTAACCAAAGACCAGAGGAACAGCCTGTCCCAATGGGCAACAGCATGCTCCGAATTTTCAGACTGTCCGTCCCGGCTCTATCAGGCAATAGCAGAACTGCGCAAGGACCGGGGCACCCTATACGCCGCCTCCCTCACTGACCCTGAAATCCGGCTCGGGGAACTCAATGCTTTACACGAGGGCTGGAAGCGTGACCTAAGGGCGTCGGGACAACTGGATATTGCTGCCGAAGCCATGGGTAGCTACGCGCGAGCCCTGGAACAACTTTCACACCCCAACCGCTGGACAGAATTTGGGGTCCGAGCCCGATCTCTGGGCCGTCGGTTAGATTCGCTCTCTGCCCTTTACAATCATTGGAACCCCGGAAATACCATCCCCTCAGGATACGGGAACCTGGCTGGTAAAAGCTCCGCAGCCATCGGAAGCTTCTGGATCAGGCACCGGCAGGCCCAATGGGTCCGCAAGTACATTTCGGCAGCAGACACCCTTATCGGGAGCATCTCCAACGAAGTCATTCGCATACTCAACAGCGGGGAAACCAGAGACCTACTGGAGAATGAAGCGGAAGGTCTCCGGTTGAGCTACCGTTCCCTGCTACAACAAAACCCTCCCGGGCCTGAGCTGGACAGACATTACCTGGAGTTGCTTCACAAAGCAGATCAGCTGAGTTCCCTCAGAACCCGGACGGTCACAGCAGCCAGAACCCTCAGAAACGCCCATGCTCGTCTGGCGACGGCCATATTCCGGCAGTCCTCTGCGCGGGAATATCTGGAACTGTGGGAGGAACACTATAAGGAATGGGACCAGGTTGTCAGGCAGTACTCCAAACTAAATTCAACCAAAGATGAAGACTAATCCCACACCCGAAGGCAACCCTGAAACACTCAGGGAACTTCGCAGCGCACTGGAGCGGATCGAACGCCAAAGAGCCGAAGCCGGCCTTCAGGCAGCCGAAAAAAAAACATTGGAAGAAGCCTCAACAGCTCTGCGCGAGGCTGAACGCAGGCTGATCAGGCAAAATTCAGACAACCGGGACGTGGCACTCAAAGCCAGCGCAGAAAAACTGACCGAATTGGCCAAAGAAATACGAAAGCGGGCCAGAAAGCTTTCAGCTACGGCCCGCACCCTGGAGAGAATCAACCTAACAATCCGTCAGGCATTGGAGCTGACAGACAAAATAAAATAACCGGAAACAGGCTACAGCGCCGGAGTGGATCCCATCAACGGATACACGGCTACCAGAAACCACAACAGATTACTCAGAAAAAACAACGACAGATGCTGATTGCGGCTCAACAAAGAGGTCTTGATCCGGCGAAGCTCCCATAGGAACATCAGCAGCGTGGCTACCAAGAGCAGCAGGGCAAAGAGCACAGCAGAGATATGAGCTCCCAGTAAACTGGTGCAGATAACCATGCCTGTTGCTATCAATAGTGAAGCATTGACCTGAGAGGCGCTGAAGCGTCCCAGAACCAGCCGGATTTTTTTCTTGAAATACAACCAATACACCAACCCCTTCACCACAAAAAGCAAAACAAACATCAATCCCAGAAACTGGACAAAATTCCGGATAAAGAAAATGTAGGTTCGGGACACCACCAACTCCCCCCGCTCGAGACGAACACTATAAGCGGCAATATTGCGCGTGTTCGCAGGAAATGGTTCAGACTCCCACTGCGTCAGAGCATCGCGCAGAATGATTTTTTCATACTTATGAGGCAGCCGCGATGAAAGCAAAAACTCCAGATGACGCACATTCATAAAGTTGGAAAGCAACAAAGTATCGCAGGTAGCAAATGACTCGTCATCGGAAATCAGGTGCATCAGGGCATACGTCTTATCGAAGTCTGCCGCGGGAATATAATACTGATTCCGGGGGGAAGTTGCATAAAATGCATGGATGGAGCCGGATGTGATCACGGCTAGCATCAAAGTCAACAAGGTTCTCATGGCACCAAAAGTATAGTAGTAAAACAAAAGCACCTAATCCCGGACTGAATCAGCCCTTGTAGCCAGCATCTTCAAGGACCTTCCGGGCCCGTTCCTCCTGAGCCTCATGGACCAGCAGGCGAACACCGTCACTGAGGGAGTATGCATAAGCAGCAAGGGCAGAATTACCAGGTTCCAAGATGCACTCCACACCAGCTTCCACCAGTATGCCCTTGTACATTATCGCCTCAGGCACAGAACTACAAAAAGCAATCTCAACCATCGTGTTTCGGGATATCCTTACGTAAATATACACCAAATACCCGAAAAAAAAATTTTTTTTCCTGATTAGTGTATTAACTTTGCAGGCGCATAAATAAATTCATGAACTATGGCTAAAATTAAAGTTGGTATCAACGGATTCGGCCGCATCGGACGTTTGGTTTTCCGGGCTGCAGTCGAACGCAATGACATCGAAGTTGTCGGGATCAATGACCTCATTGATGTTGACTATATGGCGTATATGCTGCGCTATGACACTGTTCACGGTCGTTTCACCGGCTCCGTGGATGTTAAGGACGGCAAACTGGTGGTTAACGGCCAGGCCATCCGCGTCACCGCAGAGAAGAACCCCGCCGACCTCAAGTGGAACGAAGTAGGCGCAGAATATGTTGTGGAATCCACCGGCCTGTTCCTCACCAAGGAAAAAGCCCAGGGCCACATTGACGCCGGAGCAAAAAGAGTGGTAATGTCAGCCCCCTCCAAGGACGACACCCCCATGTTTGTTATGGGTGTAAACCACACCAAATATGCTGGTGAGGTGTTCGTATCCAATGCGTCCTGCACAACCAACTGTCTGGCTCCTATCGCAAAGGTGATCAATGACAAGTTCGGAATGGTCGAAGGCCTGATGACCACCGTGCACGCAACCACCAATACCCAGAAGACTGTTGACGCTCCCTCTGCCAAGGATTGGAGGGGAGGCCGCGCTGCTGCCGGGAACATCATTCCTTCTTCGACCGGTGCCGCCAAGGCTGTGGGTAAAGTTATTCCCCAGCTCAACGGAAAACTGACCGGGATGGCATTCCGCGTTCCCACCCTTGATGTATCTGTTGTAGACCTCACCTGCCGTCTGGAGAAACCTGCCACATACGCAGAAGTCTGTGCAGCCATGAAGGCCGCTTCTGAAGGCGAACTCAAAGGTATTCTCGGATACACCGAAGACGAAGTAGTTTCCTCTGACTTTATCCACGATGCCCGCACCTCCATCTTTGATGCCAAAGCTGGTATCTCCCTGAACAACAACTTTGTGAAGGTAGTTAGCTGGTATGACAATGAGTGGGGCTACTCTAACAAAGTACTGGAACTCATTGCCCACATGGCAACCGTTAAGTAACACACCGGCAGTTTACTGCCTCAATGAAAGAACCCCGGAAGCCTCTGCTTCCGGGGTCCTTTGCTTCCGGGGAAACCGTAAGTATCTTTATGCTACTGTTAGTCCTGGGTATGCCGATCTCTGAATCTTTGGGGAATCACCCGGGAATGCTCATTCACCTTCAGTACCAGTTCTTCCCGGTCCCAACTCCAGCCATACTCTCCATAGTATGGTTTCATTGAGGAATCCAGACGGACATACTTGCCCTCGGGCACACGAATGGTGTACTCCACCGACTGTATGGCCCACTTATCCTGAGGTGTCACTGAAAAATACCGATCGAGCAACAGCCAGGCGCCATCCATCTGAAACGCATAGTTTATTCCGGCAGCCCGTTCACGAGCTTCCATCCGGCTCCTGCCCTGAGATCTTTTGTGAACGCATACACTCCATTCATCCGTCCGGGAGGGCTCCACAAAGACTCTGGGCATTCCGGAATAGGTTTCGGAGGCAGGATCATAAAAGGCCCCAAGAATACTGTTTGCCAACATAGGGCCGTCCTTGAGACGAATCTCCAGCGTATCCCTGTCATCGGGAACCGGCAAATCAAACACTTCGTAAGGTGCTTCACTGTATGAATAGGAAGAAACCTGGCGGAATGTGAGTAATGCCCCGGCAATCATCACAAAGAACCATAAACCGGCCAGACTCCCCCATACTAACGGGGTGATGGCAAACTTACGGAGCAGCAACCTGAGCCCCAGCGACACCAGCAGGAACACTGGAATCAGAATGGCAAGAGCAGCCAGCACCTTCCACCACATCACGGCCGCAGCCGGAAACATATCCCGGACTAAATCACTCACAGGATAATAGGCGTACTCCCACTCATCCTGCAAAGCCCACTCCTGAAACATGAGCGTCAGGACTACCGTCCCCAGCAAAAAAACACCCGACAACAGGAACAGCACCCCAAACGATTTCTGGAGCACCCATGTGAACACTTCACGGCCTCTGGATATGGTCTGGTACACTCCGGGGGTACCAGGCGCATAAGCATTACCGGTTGCTCCAGACACTCCGGACTGTTCCCGCAGGGAACGCAACCCCTCCACATTCACAGGCATACCCATCATGGAGAGCTTTCGGGCCGGAGTATTGGCCTTTTTGACAAATATCCACAAAGCAACGTACAACAATATCATCAGGGGTAGCGTTCCGGGAGGATGGGGAAACCAGAATCCAGGCCACGGCATAAAGGTCAGCACAACCCACAGCAACCGAACCAACCAGACGGGAATATTCCACCACACCGCCAAGCCGGCACAGACACCGCCCAGAAAACGGCGGTCCGGATCTCGGTAAAATTTTCGGGGGATTCCGCCCAGCGAGGGAGGAAGGCCGGGAGGCGTCTCCGGACTACCGGCAGATTTATCATGAGCAGCCCCCACATTCACGTCTGCTATATCTTCGGGCGTTCCCAGCGTTTTCTTCACTTCATCCACATCCGCAAGCGAAATTACCACCTGGGCGCTGCGGCACTTCTCTGAGAAGAGTTCGGCAATACGGGCTTCAATGTCTCCGATTACCTCCACCCCGTCGGGCTGCGAAACAAAATATTCCTTCAAAGTGTCCAGATATCGGTTCAGCGCGAGGTAGGCATCATCGGCAATGTAGAAGACAATGCCGTTCATGGAGATACTTTCAACTCTATTCATTGGTAGAACTTTTTGGGGATTCAAATCCCTGATTGTATAAATGTGAATCTAACTGCAAGGAACGCACGGAAGCAACCAACTCCGTCCAGGAAGCATCGAGTTCCCGCAGAAATTGCTCTCCCTGAGGAGTTAGGGTGTAATACTTGCGGGGCGGACCCTGGGTGGATTCCTCCCATCTGTAGTTAAGGTGGCCGGCATTCTTCAGGCGGGTCAGCAAGGGATAGAGCGTACCCTCCACAACCAGCATCCTGGCCTCCTTAAGTTTAGCAAGAATATCCGAGGCGTACGCATCTCCCTGTGAGAGTACCAGCAGAATGCAATACTCCAGGATGCCCTTACGCATCTGAGAATTTGAGGAAATGGTTTCTTCTGACATTATATCCGGTTCAGAGTGAATGAATCAATGCGAATGACTCCACAAAGATATAAAAAAACTTTACTACCTTGCAATGCATAGTAGTATTTTTTTCAAGAATAATTTGTAGCAGGGCAGAACCGAAGTCGCAAAGATCAATAGAAGCCAAGAGTTGCGCGGAACCCGGTCATAAACGATCCGGCATCAGCGGGGGTAGATTTGAAGGCACCTGAAGGAGGGATCTCCCCCGTTTCGAGATAATCCAGTGCTGACCGGATGCAAGCTTCCTGATCGCCGAAAGGATGCAAGACATCATCCTGAACGGAAATATCAGGCAACAATCCGTCATAGTAAGCGCCCTGATGGAGCCTGTTGCGGGTTTCAAAACAAATCGGGAACAGCACCCATCGTGCTGCAGAAAGCTCAAGCACCTGCCTGGGGATGGCAAATGCGTTCATCCCGACCGGCTTTCCGCGGGTAGGCGTCCCAACCCTGATTACCTCCATATGCGGAAGCAAACCATTGATCACCGACTCACTGGCCGATGCCGTAAAGGAACTGGTGATAAACACCACCCGGGACAGATTCAGTGCTGGCTGGAGAATTTTCAGATAGTACACCTTGTTCATTTCCGAAGCCACTTGATCGTTGTAGAGCAACCGCAGAAACACATGGTCAAATGACTCCAGTGGGATAAAGTACCCGGTGAAATCCCGGGCGTAATTCAAGTCGCCTCCGGTATTGTATCGCAAATCGATGATTAAATCGTCTATGTCCTGCTGGTCAAAATATTCAAAAGCAGAAAGCATCCGCTGACCTTCCTCGGGGGTGACAATAAAGGAGGTACACATCAGATAGCCCGTTTTCCGCCCCGCACGGGTGAAAACAGTCCAGGAATCAGCCGGATGGATATGCACTGTACCCCGCACCAGCGACCGTTGAACCTGCTGACCGGACAGGTCCTTGAATACGAACGTTCCCTCAGAGAGCAACAACTGAGCCTCCAGAGAGGCAGTTCCGGACAGAAAATGCGCTACAGGGATGCCGTTAATGCTTTCCAGTCGATATCCTCGCTCTATCCCGGCGTCATCCATCGGACTTTGTTGATGTACAAATCCTACCCGGAGTTCATGTTCTCCGGATACCTGGTTGAAATAGCGCACAAATGTTGCCCCGAAGGCATCTACCTCCCCATCGCAAATCCAATGTTCATATTCTTCCAGGGTCAGGATAAAGCTCCATTTATCCAGGCCACCACGGGCAGTCGTCCAAAGACAGGCACGGAAAGCCTCCGGGACAGAAGAAAAATCATCCGGATCCAGATTGGGAATCTGATCATACCAATAGTAATATCTGTTCATAACAGAATAAACATCCCTCTGATCCAAAACCTTCTCAGAAGGGAGCAGCTCATCTGCGGCATCATCCAGGTCATCGCAGCCGGGGAGAACCATAAACAAACCCAGAAACAGCGCCCAACAATGACAATACCGGCGCAAGAGACGATCGACAGTCGGCATAGCTATATAGATGTAGATGTTAGATGTGTTAAATATACTTAAATTTTTCCAAACGAACCTGTATCTTTGTTGAAAAGGAAATCTATGCGTTGTATCTGTTCCCCTTTTCATGATGCCTGGTTGAACATTGCTGCCGAAGAATATGCATTGAAAAACCTGTCCGGTGACTGCTTCATCCTGTACCGGAACCAAAAGTCCATCATCGTGGGAACGCACCAGAATACGCTTGCGGAAATCAACCATTCCTACGTTCGCGATCATGACATCAAGGTGGTACGCCGGCTGTCCGGAGGGGGTGCAGTATTCCACGATCTGGGAAATCTGAACTTCACCTTTATCCGTTCCACCCAGCCCGGTGAGTCCATGGACTTCCGGAAGTTCACAGAGCCAATTCTGGAAGTACTCCACAAACTGGGTGTGGAGGCCCGTTTTGAAGGCCGGAATGACCTGACCATCAACGGTATGAAATTTTCCGGAAATGCTGAGCATGTCCATCGCAACCGCATTCTGCACCACGGAACCCTGCTTTTTTCTTCCCTTATTTCGGACCTATCTGAGGCGTTGGCCCCCAACCCACTCAAATTCACGGACAAAGCGGTGAAATCCGTCCGAAGCAGAGTGACCAACATCAGTGACCACCTCCCCATTCCCATGAGTATTGATGCGTTTCAGGAAAAGCTCCTCAAACACATGGAACAGCGCTACCCGGACAGCTATCACTATGAATACACTCAAGAGGACATACGGGGGATCCAAAAACTTGCAGAGGAAAAATACAGTACATGGGAATGGAACTTCGGTTCATCGCCCAAGTATAACTTTTCCAAAGGCCTGCGTACAGCAGGGGGAAATATTGAATGCCATCTGAATGTGGAAAAAGGCTTGATTACCGGGGCCCGCATTTTTGGAGACTTTTTCAGCCACAGGCCCACTTCGGAACTGGAACAGGCTCTGAACGGACAAAGGCACGAAAGAGCACATCTTGCCCAATGGCTGAGCCAGATTGAAATCACGGAGTACTTCCTGGGCATCCGGCCCGAAGAATTCCTGGACGCCCTGTTCTGATGTCATCCCTGGTAATATACAAAGCATCCGCAGGGTCAGGAAAAACCTATACCCTCAGCAGAGAGTACATCCGGCAACTCTTCATCCGGCCGGGGGCACACCGCCATATTTTGGCAGTAACCTTCACCAACAAAGCCACCTCCGAGATGAAAATGCGCATCATCCGCGATCTGTTCCTGCTCTCTCAGGGTGCACATCCGGCGCTGGCTGATGATCTCCGCGAGCAGCTTGGACAGCACATCCCGGACAAAGAACTCAGCATACGGGCCGGGAACATTCTTCAAGGGCTCCTGCACGATTACTCCCGCTTCCACATCAGCACCATTGACAGTTTTTTCCAAAAGATCATCCGGTCCTTTGCCCGCGAGATGGGGCTGTATGCTTCCTATCAGGTAGAAATCCGGCAAAAAATAATTCTGGGAGAGGCCGTTGAAAGGATGCTGGAAGCTTTGGCACAGCACCCAGAGCTCAGGGAATGGCTCACCGACTGGGCTATTCTGCAACTTCAAAACGGGAATCACTGGGATTTTCGCCGGGAGTTGAGTTCACTGGGTGAAGAGTTGTTCCGGGAGGAATTTCAACAAAATCCGGGGGAGATCTTTGCACGGCTGTCGGACAAGAAAAATCTCAAGGAGTTCGAAACAGCCCTCTACGCTCTCAAGCATGGGTTTGAGCTTCGGCTTCGGGATATGGGCACCCGGGCAATGCAGATTATGCAGCATTACGGACTGGTGGTTTCTGATTTTTCCCGCAAACAAACCGGAGTGGCAGGTTATCTGGCACAACTTGCATCGGGGGCGACAGGCTCCCCCAACTCCTATGCCCTCGGAGCCCTGAACCATCCCGAAGCGTGGCATGTCAGAAACAGTCCTCTTGCAAAGGAGATTCTCTCTGCTTACGAAGAACTTAACCCTATTCTGGGACAAATTTTGCAGCAGTGGGCAAGCGAGGGCCGAGTGTATAACAGCGCGCTGTGCTGTCTTAAAAACACCAGAAAAATGGGTGTCCTGTCCGAACTGGCACGGAACATCCGGGAGTATTCACGGGATCAAAACATCTTTCTGCTTGCTGATGCCGGACATTTGCTCCGGAACATCATCGCGGGCTCTGATACGCCCTTTGTGTACGAAAAAATCGGGAGTTTCTTTGAACACTTCATGATTGATGAGTTCCAGGACACTTCACGAACCCAATGGGATAACTTCTACCCTCTGATCACCAACAGCATGGCCTCCGGGCAGATCAACTGGGTTGTCGGGGATGTCAAACAGGCTATTTACCGCTTCCGCAACACCGACTGGCGGATTCTGGGCCACATCATGGAAGAGCAATTGCCCGAGCACAGCACCGAGGTTCAGACACTCGGCTATAACTGGCGGAGCGACGGACGTGTCATCGCGTTTAACAACAGTTTGTTCCGCCGCATTGCGCAGTTGGTGTCCCAAATGTTCCGCAATCCTTCGGGAGCGGAAGATCTACAGGCAGACGTCATTGCCGACAAAATGAGCAAGGAACTCGCCAGAGCGTATCAGGATGTACACCAGGCCCTGCCCCGGCAACGGTCAGGGAGCAAGGACTCGGGCAGTATTGAAGTGCGTTTCCCACAGGGAGACAACTCTCAGGAACAAGCTCTGGAACAGATGATTCAGGATATTCTGAGGCTCTACGAACTGGGCTACCGGCCCGGGGATATCGCCATTCTGGTCCGCGAAAGAAAGGAAGCAGCCCTTATCGCCGAAACCTTGCTGGACTATCAGGCGCAGCATCCCCAAACCGGATACTCTTTCGATGTCCTCACCGATGAATCCCTGTACCTGTCTGAGGCAGCCACCGTATCCTTTGTGATTGCAGTCTTACGCTGTCTGCAACACCCGGAACATAAAATATTCCAGGCTACAGTGAAAGCCGAATATGACCGGTTCATAGCACCCGCACTGGCCCCGGGGGCACTCACCCGGGGAGCAATGGATTCTGAGCCTTTGAGAGACCCTCTTTCAGTCCTTTCGGTTTCAAGCGCAAAGTGGAACTGCACTCCGGTGTTTGAACTCACTCTGGAACTGTGTGCCTGTTTTGGACTGGACCAGATTCAGTCACAGGCTCCCTTCCTCAGGGCATTTATGGACTGTCTGCTGGAATACTCCCGGCAACACCCTACCGACCTGGGTAGTTTTCTCGCATGGTGGGACGAAACCGGCAAGGACACCCACCTGCAGATGCCCGAAGGTCAGGATGCCATCAGGCTGATGACCATCCACAAATCCAAGGGGCTTGAATTCTCTGCAGTGCTGATACCTTTTTGCTCCTGGAAAATGGACAAGGGCAGCAATATACTGTGGCAGCATCCCCAGACACCTCCATTTGACAAAATGCCCCTGATGGCTGTGACAAACAATCAGGAACTCAACGACACGCTATTCAAAGAAGGTTATCTGGAAGAAAAATTCATGAGCCTGATGGACTCGGTGAATCTGCTCTACGTGGCCCTGACCCGCGCCCGGCATATACTGTGGATTACCGCTCCCTTCCCAGGGAAAGGGACTGCCGCCACTCTGAACAAGGTGTTGCTGGAGGCACTCTCCGCACCCGCCCCCGATGGCCCCGGTACCGAAGAACTTCCCTTGCAGGAAATGTGGGATGCCTCCCGTGGAATATTCCGATGTGGGCTACCCTCCCC
>DFUR01000032.1 GCA_002380425.1 Bacteroidales bacterium UBA4181 | reverse complement strand
CTTGGTGATGTAGTCGTCAGCTCCGGCCTCGAAGCCCGCAATCTGGGAGTAGTCCTCGGAGCGGGCCGTGAGGAAGAGAATCATGGTGTCCGCAAGGTCCGGGGTGGAGCGGATTTTTTCACAGGTTTCCATGCCGTCCATCCGGGGCATCATGACATCGAGCATGATGAGCTGTGGGTGTATCTGCCGGGCTATATCCAAGGCTTCCTGGCCGTTGGAGGCGGTGGAAACCCGGTATCCTTCCTTCCTGAGATTGTATCCTACAAACTCCAGAATGTCCGGTTCGTCGTCCACCAGCAGGATGGTGTAATCGTTTGCATCCATATCTGCGCGTTGTGATGTGTCTGCAAAGATAGGTATAATTAGGTTTTTTTAACACTTGGACGGGGAGGGGGGCGGATATGTTTTCTATCTTCGTTGGTTGAAACCTGAACAACTCCTGATGAAGAGAAGAGACTTTCTATCCATTGGTTCCCTTGCAGCACTGGGGGCCACCCTGCCTGCATTCTCCCAAAATATTCCCGGCCCGTTGCCCGGGATGCCCTTTGCCACCGGAAGGGCCCGGAATATCATTTTCCTGGTCAGTGATGGAATGAGCCCGGGGACCCTCACCATGGCCGACATCATGTTGCGGCGCACTCAGGGAAGGGGAAGCCACTGGCTGAATCTGTACCGGCAGAGAAAGGCCTTCAGGGCTATGGTGGATACGTCTGCTGCCGACTCTCTGGTGACCGATTCCGCAGCCGGGGCTTCCGCGTGGGGATGTGGGGTGAAGGTCAAGAACGGTGCCCTGAACATCGGCCCGGACGGAACGGCGTACAAGCCCATTCTGCGCAAATTTCAGGAACGGGGTAAGGCCGTGGGCTGTGTGACTACTGTGCCCATCACTCATGCCACCCCTGCGGGGTTCAGTGTCAGCACCAAGAGCCGCAACGATCAGCAGCTTATCGCTGACCTCTATCTGGACCTTCGCTATGATGTGATGATGGGCGGAGGACTGGAGTTTTTCAGTGCCGATAAGCGCAAAGACAAAAAGGATATGTTCGCGGTGTACGCGGAAAAAGGATATCAGGTACCCCGGGACAGGCAGGCCATGCAACAGTGTCGTCCGGGAACTCCGGTGATGGGTGTTTTCTATGAAGATGGTTTCCCATACACCGTGGACCGGTTGGACAGTGACCCTGCTCCGGGGGTGCCTACCCTGGCGGAGATGACCCGCAAGGCCATCGAGATCATGAGTGTGCATCCTGGAGGGTTTGTGCTGCAGGTGGAAGGGGGCAAGGTGGACTGGGCGGCCCATGTGAACGATGTGGGCGCCCTGTTGTACGACCAGATTGCCTTTGATGATGCCGTGGGAGTGGCCCTGGAGTTTGCCTCCCGGCGTACCGATACCCTGGTGATTATGACCAGCGACCACGGAAACGCCAATCCCGGCCTGGTGAAGAACTCCCGTGCAGATGCCATGTTTGACCTCATTCCCAAGTTCCGGCACAGTTATGAATGGGTGTTGTACGGACTGGCTCTTCAGGATGCACCCCAAAAAGTGATTGACCGGGTGCGCGAGGCTACCGGTGTTACCCTCAAAGTCCCCGAAGCCGAACAAATCCTGGCCGGCTATGAGGGTGCTGGCACTCCGGGAAACTACACGGACAAAAAACTCCCCTTCCGTTTGCTGGGCCAGCTGATGCAGAATTATACTTCCATTGGATGGGTCGGTATGGACCACACGGCCGATTTTGTGGAGCTCGGCATGTTTGGCCCTGGCAGCGAGATGCTGCCCCCGCTGGTGCAGAACAACGATCTGCACTCCTTCATGCTGGCGGCAGCCGGTATCTAGAGCCTCCATCTGCCGGCGGCTGCATGGTTTATGAAATCAGCAGTTTTCGGGACACATCGGGCAACGGGTGTGGGAAAAAAGTCTTAACTTAGCTGTGATACATTTCACTACAGCTATGAGGACACGGCTATCTCTGTTTTTATTGTTTTGTTTTGCGGTTTTGTCGCCGGCGCTGGCTCAATCGCGCACCTATGAATCTTTGGACAGAGGTGTTGTTGCGGTCAGCCACGGACAGGGCAAGGTGTTTGTCAGTTGGCGGTATCTCAAGAGCGACCCGCAGGACATCGCTTTTAATGTATACCGGGCGGTGGGCGCTCAGGCTGCTGTCAAACTAAATCCGGAGCCCATTCGCAGCACTACTTCCTTCAACTA
The DNA here is from genome assembly GCA_002380425.1 of Bacteroidales bacterium UBA4181. GTDB lineage: Bacteria > Bacteroidota > Bacteroidia > Bacteroidales > UBA4181 > UBA4181. The sequence goes on along the minus strand of DFUR01000032.1, from coordinate 52,598 downwards.
CACCGAAATCAACCTGGCTCAGGCCATCACCTACACGGTGCGTCCGGTCGTGGACGGCACAGAGCAGGCTCCTTCGAATCCCTTTGTGTTGCCCGCTTCCAACCCTCAGTATTATTTCAGCATTCCCATGCGCCAGGTGGCCGGGGACACCAACTGGGCGTATGAGCCCAATGATGCCAGCGTGGGGGACCTGGACGGGGACGGAGCCTACGAGATTGTGGTCAAACGTGACAACGGGGGCTTTGACAATGCTTACTCCGGGGTGAGCCCCGGCACTTCGCGCCTGCAGGCCTATAAGCTGGACGGAACCTTCCTCTGGGAGGTGGACCTGGGTCCCAATATCCGGCAGGGGGCACATTATACCCACTTCATGGTGTTTGACTTCGATCTGGATGGCAAGGCCGAAGTGGCGGTGCGTACTTCAGAGTTCACTACCTTTGGAGATGGTACCCAAATAGGAGATGTGGACGGGGACGGGCGCACGAATTATGTGATCACCGACAATCCCTCTGCGAATACCTACGGAAAGATTCTGGAAGGTCCGGAGTTTCTGTCCCTGATTGAAGGCACCACGGGCCGGGAGCTGGCCCGGGTGGATTATATTGAGCGGGGTGACCCGTCGCTGTGGAGCCAGTCCTGGAACTGGGGCGACAGCTACGGAAACCGCATGGACCGCTTTCTGGCCGGGGTAGGATGGTTTGACGGGTCGCATCCCTCCATATTGATTTGCCGGGGATACTATGCCAAGAGTGTGCTGGAGGCCTGGCGTTGGGACGGCACCCAGCTCACCCGCTCCTGGAGGTTCTCCAGTACCGATGCCGGCAATAGTGGGTATGCCGGGCAGGGCAACCACAACCTGAGTATCGGGGATGTGGACGGAGATGGCCGGGATGAAGTGGTGTACGGGGCTTGTTGCATTGATGACAACGGCACGGGGTTGTACACTACCCGTCTGGGTCACGGGGATGCCATGCATCTGTCGGATATGGATGTGCGGCGCCCGGGGTTGGAAGTATGGCAGTGTCATGAACCCAAGCCCAGCACGGCTGGCTCTGAGTTCAGGGATGCCCGGACCGGGGCGTTGATCTTTGGCATTCCCTCCACCGATGATGTGGGGCGGGGCATGGCTTCGGACATCGACCCGAACTATCTTGGCTATGAATTGTGGACCAGCCGGTCGGGCGGGGTGCGTGCTACCGACGGAAGCCTCATCTCGGCCAACACTCCTTCGGTGAACTTTGGGCTGTGGTTCGGAGGTACCCTCACCCGCTATCTGCTGGACGGAGTGAAGCTCGACCGCTGGACCGGCAACGGCACCACCCGGGTGATGACCTTCAGTGATTTCGGGGGTGCCACCAGTATTAACGGCACCAAGTCCAATCCCTGTTTTTCCGGAGACATCATCGGGGACTGGCGCGAGGAGGCGGTATTCAAATCGGCTGACAACCGGAATCTGCTGGTTTTTTCGTCTTTCTTCCCCACCAATTACCGGTTCTACACCCTGATGCACGACCGTCAGTACCGAAACAACATCGCTACCCAGCTGGTAGCTTACAACCAGCCCCCGCATCCCGGGTTTTACCTGGGCTCGGATCTGGGACGGCTGGCTTTTCTGCCTGGAGGGGTTCGGGAGATCACGACAACCGGCAGCCAGGTGACCCTCGATGCCGGCTACCCTTATGACCGGGTGGTGTGGCAGGATGACCTGGGGACCTCCCGCACGGCTGTGCTCACGGCCCGCAATTGCGGGGTGCGCACCAAGTATGTTGTGGAGTGTACCCTGCACGGGCATGTGTTTCGCGATAGCCTGTACGTTACCTTCCAGATTCCTCCGGTTACGGCCAGCTTGTCCGGGAATGTGTTGTCCGTCACCGGGACCGGGCTGCTAACCTATCAATGGTATCGCAACGGCACCCTGATTCCCGGTGCGAATGCGGCGATGTACACCGCCGGGGAATCCGGTTCGTACCTTGTGCGGGGCACCACCAGTACCGGATGTGTGTATGAATCCAACGCTGTTTCCTACTATGTCACCGGATTGCCCGATGAATGGACCGGGGGTGAGGTGGTGGTGCATCCCAATCCTTCGGCAGGCCTGTTTGAGGTGGTTCTGCCCGAAACGAAACCGGACATACTGGTGCAGGTGGAGAATATCCGGGGCGCCAATGTGTTCCGTGGCCGGATGAGGCAGGTGAGCCGGTTTGAGCTCCCGCTGGAACATTGTCCCTCAGGGATATACCTGATGTATCTCCGTGCCGGGAACGACCGCACGGTGAAGAAACTAACCATTATCAAATAAAGTGTTACCTTTGCCGAAATTTATAAAAAGTTGGAGGCAAAAGGTAAAAAGTATCCCATCGTTGAGCATGTGGATGTGCTGGATATTGCCCACGAGGGCAAGGCCATGGGCCGTTCCGGGGATATGGTCGTGTTTATTGATCATGCCATTCCCGGGGATGTGGTGGATGTCAAGGTGCTCAAGAAACGAAAGAATTATCTGGAGGCTTCGGTGGTTGCCTTCAGGCAATTGTCTCCCCTGAGGGTGGAACCTCCCTGTCAGCATCACTCGGTATGCGGGGGGTGCAAATGGCAGGATATGGAGTATGCCAGTCAGCTTCGCTTCAAGGAAAATGAGGTGCGGGAGCAACTGGTACGCATCGGGCGGCTTACCCTGCCCGGAATCCTTCCTATCATAGGTTCTGCGGAGACTTATTACTACCGTAACAAACTGGAGTACACCTTCTCGAACAACCGCTGGCTTACTGATGAGGAGGTGCAGCATCAGGAGACCATCACGGACCGTACCGCTCTCGGGTTTCATATTCCGGGCCGGTTTGACCGCGTTTTGGATGTGGAGCATTGCCACCTGCAGCCCAATCCTTCGAATGCCATTCGCCTGGCGGCCCGCAGATATGCCCGGGAGCATCAGTTGTCCTTTTTTGACCTTGCCTCCCACGAGGGTTATCTGCGCACGATGGTCATCCGGACCACCACAACCGGACAGGTGATGGTGGTGGTGAGTTTTTATTATGAAGACATTGCCGAACGGGTCAAATTTCTGGACTTTCTGGCAGATTCGTTCCCGGAGATCACCTCCCTGATGTATGTCATCAATCCCAAGCCCCATGACAGTTTCTCAGATCTGAATGTCCATCTGTACCGCGGACAGCCCTATCTGGAGGAGCACATGGAGCAACTGAAGTTTTTGGTGGGCCCCAAGTCGTTCTTTCAGACTCATTCCCGTCAGGCACTGAAACTGTACCAGGTAGTCCGGCAGATGGCTGGCCTGACGGGCAAGGAGCGGGTGTACGATCTCTACACGGGTATCGGAACCATCGCCTTGTTCCTTGCTGCCGGAGCCCGGGAGGTCGTGGGCATTGAATATGTGGACGAAGCAGTGCAGGATGCAGCCCGGAATGCGGAATACAACCGGGTTTCGAATGCCTCGTTCTACTCCGGGGACATGAAGGACATCTTTACCTTTGAGTTCCTTGCCCGGCACGGAAAACCCGATGTGCTGGTGCTGGACCCGCCCCGTGCCGGGGTGCATCCCAAGGTGATTGAGCAGATTCTGGTAGCCCGGCCCGATAAGATTGTGTATGTGAGCTGCAACCCTGCCACACAGGCCAGAGACCTGCATCTGATGCAGGAACTTTACGACATCACTGCGGTTCAGCCTGTGGACATGTTCCCGCAGACCCATCATGTGGAGAACGTGGTTCGGCTGGATTTAAAGAAATAAATATCCTCAAGGATTGGCTATTACAAAATAATGGCTACATTTGCAGATGTTTTCCGGAAGGAAAGCGGCAGGAAGGGGGGACAGAGGTCCCCTTCTTTATTATCGATACATCATGATAGACAAACAACATATCGCCCAGATTCTGGACAGCTACCTCGAGGCTCATCCCGGGTTGTTTTTGGTGGACCTTTCCGTAGGGGCCTCCGGGAAGATTGTGGTGTCCGTGGATACCCCTGAGGGCGTAACTATTGATGAGTGTGTGGCCCTGAGCCGTTTTATCGAACAGTCTCTGGACCGGGAAACTGAGGACTTTGAACTGGAGGTTTCCTCTCCGGGGCTTACGGAGCCGTTCAAGGTGGAGGCTCAGTACCACAAGCATCTGGGGCAGCAGATTACCCTGGTGCTGGTTTCGGGCACCAAATTGGCCGGGGCTCTGGTGTCGGTCCTTCCTGGTGAGGGTATTATGCTGGAATACAAGCAAAAAGTCAAAGAAGCAGGGATGAAAAAAGCTGTTGTACAGTCCGTGCAACAAAAAATATTGTTCAACGAGATAAAAACCACCAAAGTTTTGATCACTTTTTAACAGTCAGTCAGCAAGATGGAAAATTTGAATTTGATTGATACCTTTTCGGAGTTCAAAGAACTCAAGAATATTGACCGGGCTACCATGATGAGCGTTCTGGAGGATGTGTTTCGCAGCACTCTGGCCAAGAAATACGGTACCGACGAGAACTTCGACATCATCATCAACATCGACAAGGGGGACTTTGAGATCCTCCGCAAGCGAAAGGTCGTTGCCGATGAGGACCTTACCGATTCCAATCTGGAGATTCCCCTCTCAGAGGCTCGTCTGATTGACGAAGACTTTGATGTGGATGAGGAGGTGGCCGACGAGGTCAAGCTGGCTGATTTTGGCCGCAGGGCTATCCTCTCGCTGCGTCAGAATCTCACCGCCCGCATCATGGACCTGGAGAAGGAGAATATCTTCGCTAAGTACAAGGACCGCATCGGGGAGATTGTGGCTGGTGAGGTGTATCAGATTTGGAAACGCGAGATTCTGATTCTGGATGATGACGGCAATGAACTCATTCTGCCCAAGCAGGAGCAGATTCCTTCGGACCACTACCGCAAGGGTGATTCCCTGCGTGCCGTGGTATTGCGCGTGGAGATGCGCAACAACAGCCCGCTGATCATTCTTTCGCGTACTTCGCCCGTCTTTCTGGAGCGTCTTTTTGAACTGGAGGTGCCCGAGATTTTTGACGGGCTCATCACCATCAAGAAGATTGTGCGTATTCCCGGGGAAAAGGCCAAGGTGGCCGTGGAGTCATACGACGACCGTATTGACCCGGTGGGTGCCTGCGTGGGGATGAAGGGTTCCCGGATTCATGGTATTGTGCGTGAATTGCGGAACGAGAATATTGATGTGATCAATTTCACCAACAACCTGCAGTTGTTCATCGCCCGTGCGTTGAACCCTGCCAAGGTAATCTCAGTGAAAATCAACGAGTCAGAAAAGCGCGCCGAAGTGTTCCTCAAAGCCAGCGAAGTGTCGCTGGCCATTGGAAAGGGCGGCCTGAACATCAAACTTGCCGGTATGCTCACCGGTTACGAGATTGATGTGTACCGCGAGAATGCCGAGGAGGAAGAAGATGTGGATCTGGATGAATTTGCAGACGAGATTGAAGAGTGGATTATCAATGAATTGAAGGCCATTGGATGCGACACTGCCAAGAGCGTGCTGCAGTTGCCGGTGGAGGACCTGGTCAAGAGAACAGACCTGGAGGAGGAGACCATCCGCGAGGTTGTCCGGATTCTCCGCCTGGAGTTTGAGTAGAGTTTGAAATAAAGCAATAACTATTGAGTCATCCTATGACGGAAATAAAAGCAACGAGGTTAAGTAAGATCGCCAGCGATTTTAATGTCGGGATTTCGACGATTGTGGATTTTCTCAAGAAGAAAGGTCATGTCATCGATGCCAATCCCAACAGTAAGGTTGCTCCTGAATTGTACGCCATTCTGGCCAAGGAGTACAGCAGCGATATTACTGCCAAAAAAGAATCCGAGCGGATCAATCTGCGCAGCATCCGCGAGAAAAAAGACCCTGTGACCATCGAGACCGCTGTGGAGGCGCAACTGGAGGAAGAACAGGATGTGATGCCCGGCATCATGGTGAAAGACACCGCATCGGGCAAGACCACTTCGCTGACCGACTTCCCTGGTCACCACCAGGAGTTTAAAATCGTTGACAAGATTGATCTCAATACGGTCTCCGGTAAAAAACCCAAACAGGCTGACACCCCGCCGGCAGCAGAGCATGCCCCGGCATCTGCTCCTGCTGAGAAGGCTTCGGCTCCGGCCCCTGCGGCTAAGGTCAAGGCTGAGGCCAAGCCCTCGGCTGAAGCCCCTGTGGAGGCTGTTCCGCAGGCTCCTGTGGCGTCATCCGTGGAGACTGTCGGGAAAGCTTCTGCCGAACCTGCAGCCCAGAAGGCGCCCGCAAAGCCGAAAGCTACAGCCCCGGCGGCTCCTGCCGAAGCTTCCGCCCCCTCTGCGGACACTTCCGCAGCTCCGGCATCTGACCTGAAGGAATCCGGGTCCGCAGCACCCTCCTCGGGGAAGGCCGCTGATTCGGCCTCTGTCAGCTCATCCGCTTCGGCACCCGAGACTCCGTCACCTGCCGCAGAGTTACTGCCAGATACTGATATGCCTGTTGTAGCGCCTCCCAAGGTCGTTGGTTTTATTGACCTGGATGCCCGTCCTGCTGCCAAGCCTGCCCAGAAGCCAGCGGTACAGGAAACGGCTCCTGAGGCTCCGGCTTCTGAGACTCCGGCCACCCCATCTCCCGCGGCTCCGGCTTCGGAAGGGGTTAGTGCAGATGCCGCTGCCCGGACTGTGGAAGCTCCAGCGTCCGATGTGGCGGCTGTGCCTCAGGCCTCCGTACCGGCTGATGCTGCGCCTGCTACCGAAAGCTCCGATGCTGCCGGAACCTCTGCTGCGGCAAGTGATCCCGGCCAGACGGTCACCCAGAACGATGTACGCCTGATGGGTGGCGGAATCCGGCTGGAAGGTCCCAAGGTTTTGGGTAAGATAGAATTGCCTTCTGTGGGAAGGCGTACGCCGGTAGCCTCCTCTGATAACCTCTCCGGGGCGAAAAAGAAACGGGCCCGGATTGACAAGAAACTGACGCTGCCTGGCAAACCCGCAGCGGATGGTGCCGCCAGGAAGGACGGTGCCAAGCCGGCCGATGCCGCAGCCCGCAAGGATAAGAGTGCACGTAAACGTCTGACTCTGAGAACAGAGGTCAGTGATGAGGACGTGCAGAAGCAAATCAAGGAAACCCTTTCGCGGCTTACCGCCAAGGGAGCCAAGTCGCGTAGTGCCAAGTATCGCCGGGACAAACGGGATTTTGTTTCTGCCCGGGTACACCAGGAGGAGGAAATGCAGGCTCAGGAGGTGTATATCCTCAAGGTGACCGAGTTTGTCTCGGTTAATGAGCTGGCTTCGCTGATGAATGTTCCGGTGACGGATGTCATCTCCACCTGTATGAATATGGGCTTGTTTGTGTCTATCAATCAGCGGCTGGATGCCGAAACCATGGCTCTGGTGGCTGATGAGTTTGGATACAAAGTAGAGTTTGTCAGTGCAGAATTGCAGGATATGATCAAGGAGGAGGAGGACTCCGAAGAGGATCTGCAGTCCCGTCCGCCCATTGTTACCGTGATGGGCCATGTGGACCACGGAAAAACCAAACTGCTTGACTTTATCCGCCATTCGAATGTGATTGCCGGTGAGGCCGGAGGAATCACCCAGCACATTGGTGCGTACGGGGTGCGCCTCAAGGACGGAAGGCAGATCACCTTTCTGGACACCCCCGGTCACGAGGCTTTCACGGCCATGCGTGCCCGTGGTGCCAAGATCACGGATGTGGCCATCATCGTGGTGGCTGCCGACGATGGGGTGAAGCCTCAGACGGTGGAGGCCATCAATCATGCTTCGGCGGCTGGCGTACCCATTGTGTTTGCCATCAACAAAATTGACAAGAAGGAGGCCAATCCCGAGAAGGTGAAGGAAGAGCTGGCCAATATGAACTACCTGGTGGAAGACTGGGGCGGGAAGTATCAGTCGCAGGAAATCTCGGCAAAAGCAGGCCTCAATGTGGACTTGCTGCTCGAGAAGGTGCTGCTGGAGGCAGAGTTGCTGGATCTCAAGGCCAACCCCGACCGCAGGGCGGTGGGCACGGTGGTGGAGTCTTCCCTGGATAAGGGCCGCGGATATGTGGCCACCATCCTGGTGCAAAACGGGAGCCTGCACAACGGCGACGTTTTGCTGGCCGGTACCTATGTGGGCAACATCAAGGCTATGTATAACGAGCGCAATCAGCGCATCGAAGAGGCAGGACCGTCTGCTCCGGTGCTGGTGCTCGGTCTGGACGGAGCTCCTCAGGCCGGCGATACCTTCAATGTTCTGGAGGACTTCAAGGAAGCCCGCGAGATTGCCACCAAGAGGGCACAACTGCAGCGTGAACAGGGGATGCGTACCAAGAAGCACATCACCCTCGATGAAATCGGACGCCGTATCGCTATCGGGAACTTCCAGGAACTCAATATCATCGTCAAGGGTGACGTGGATGGTTCCATTGAGGCTCTGTCGGATTCGCTGATCAAGCTCTCTACCCCTGAAATTCAGGTCAATGTCATTCACAAGGCTGTGGGCCAGATTTCTGAATCGGACATCATGCTGGCTGTGGCCTCCAATGCCATCATTGTGGGCTTCCAGGTGCGTCCTTCGATGAATGCACGCAAATTGGCCGAGAAGGAACAGATTGACATCCGGCTGTACTCCATCATCTACAATGCCATTGAGGAAATCAAATCGGCTATGGAGGGGATGCTTTCTCCGGAAATCAAGGAAGAGATCGTGGCTACTCTGGAAATCAGGGAAGCATTCAAGATCACCAAGGTCGGGACCGTGGCCGGGTGTATTGTGCGCGAGGGCAAGATTACCCGCACGACCCGGATTCGGATTATCCGCGATGGTATTGTGATCTATACCGGTGAACTGGGATCCCTCAAACGCTTCAAGGATGATGTCAAGGAGGTCAGCTCGGGCTACGAGTGCGGGTTGAACATCCAGAACTTCAATGATATAAAAGTTGGAGACATCATCGAAGGCTTCACCGAAGTGGAGGTGAAGAAGACCTTGTAGTCAGCTTAGCCCTTCATTCGGGACATACAAACAAACGCCTCATTCCTGGGGCGTTTGTTGTTTTGGGCGGAACACATACACATCTTCTCCGGGTTTCTTCATCAGGTACTGTTCCCGGGCAAACTTTTCCAGGCTCTGTTCGTTGCCTTCCAGTTCCTGCAGTTTGCGGGTGTCTTCTTCAATTTTTTGCTGGTAATAGAGTTTGTCGTTTTCCAGCTGCCGCAGTTTGCTCATCTGCCGGGAACGGTCCACCAGGGAGAGGTCATCGAAGAATATGATCCATATCAGGAATACGATCAACGCCAGCAGGTATTTGTTGGTCAGGCAGGTGAGGATCAGGTTCCGGATGGTCTTGAGGGTCATGTTATCGGGTGGATGGTTTCTCGGGCTGGTACACGGCCCGGTTCATGATGTCTCTGTAATTGGTCATCTCTGAGAGTTCCTGCAGGCTGGGCTTTTTGTGCTCCACGAAAGAGGCGACAATCCGGTAACCCAGCCACACGGCTGCCCGTGCAGGGGCCTGCATGGAGAATACTGCGGTGAACGGCCCGGTTCCGGTGAGCCGGCGGATGGTGTTATAGTCGGTGGAGAACAGCATTTGCTCACCGGCCAGAAAAGTCCACATGGCTTCTTCGTGTTGCTGACACCATTCCAGTTGGGTACGGGTAAACCCGGTCAGCAGGGTGTCCGGCATATCGGGCATCAGCCTGCTGGTGAGATACATGGTGCGTCCGTGATAGAGAAGGTGCGAGAGTACGTTGTCCACAGAATCGTTGAAGGCGAATTCGGTGTAGAGCCACGCCATCACACAGTCCCTGGCCAGATATTCCGGGCGCATGGTCCGGGTCATGTATTCCGGATATCCCAGACGTGTGTACAGCGGTTCCTCAGGGCCCAGATATTTGTCCAGGGCAATGGCAAGGAGGGAGTCGGAGCTGACCAGAGCTTGATTGAACCCTGAGATCATGGTGTACAAACGGGGCAGAGGCCGTCCCGGAAACGCTTCCCGGGCTCTGCCCAGGGCATCAGAGAGGGCTGTTTCGTAGGGTTTCATGGTGGGGAAGGTGGCCTGCACCTTTTGATATACCTGGTACATCAGGCTGTCGTTCACAAAAGCTCCTGCTCCTGTCCTGAGGTCTGTATCCCCGGGGGCAGCCGAGCGAATCACTTCGTGGCAATAAAGGGAGAGCATGTCTCCGTGAGCGGTTTCCAAGGCTTGCCAACGGGCAGAGTCGGGAACTTCAGGGCCGCGCAGGTCAAATAATTCCTGCTCCAGGCGGACAAAGGCCACATCGGCATCGCGGGCCTCCGGTTCGGTGCGGCAGCCTCCCGAAAACAGACACAGCGACCATCCCGTAATGGAGAGCGCCAGAGTCAGTGTGTGTGTTTTTATCGCAGCCATAGTATGCAAAAGTAACGCTTTCTCCCGTGTGTTTGTTGCATGAAGCAAAACTTTCCTTTTCTTTGCAAAGAGCCACAGCAATACCTATGGAGGACATCAAACAACGAACCCTTGACCAGCGATATCTTGAAATGGCCCGTATCTGGGGCATGAATTCCTACTGCAAACGCCGTCAGGTGGGGGCGCTTTTGGTGAAAGGCAAGATGATCATCTCCGATGGATACAACGGCACCCCTTCGGGTTTTGAGAATGTGTGTGAAGATGAGGAGGGCAAGACCAAGCCCTATGTATTGCATGCTGAGGCCAATGCCATCACCAAGGTTGCCAAGTCGAACAACAGCAGTGAGGGGGCAACTCTGTACATCACGGCATCGCCTTGTCTGGAGTGTGCCAAACTGATCATTCAGTCGGGGATTGTCCGGGTGGTTTACGGAGAGCATTACCGCATTGAGGACGGGGTCCGTTTGCTTGAGCGGGCAGGAGTGGAAGTGATGTATTTACCGGTTGTTGCGTATGGAAGAGGAACAGGGCAGGAAAAAGAATAACCGCTCCAACCGCTTGCTGCATCTGCTGGTCCTGCTTCTGGTCCTGCTGGTGGGGATGTTTATCGGCCAGGTGCTGAGCCTTCGCTTCAGTTCCTCCAGACTGGTTCGTTTGCTGGCTACGGATAAAGTGGGACAGATGCTGCGCACCATCGAGCAGCGTTATGTGGACTCCATATCGGTTCCCGCACTCGAAGAAGCGGCTGTCAGGGCTGTTCTGCGCCAGCTGGACCCCCACACGGTATTCATTCCGGCATCTCAGGCCACTGCTGCCACGGAACCTCTGGAGGGAAACTTCTCGGGCGTGGGCATGCGTTTCACCGTTTTTCACGATACGGTTGTGGTGGTCCAAACCACTGAAGACGGGCCTTCGCGTAAAGCCGGCGTACTTCCGGGAGACCGGATTCTGGCGGTGGGAGACTCTGTGATGACCGGCCTGCCCAGGCTTAGTGAACGTGTTTCTTCTCTGTTACGCGGAAGGGACGGAACGTCGGTGAAGATTTCCGTGTTCCGCCCGATGTCCCGGGATACTGTGCACATGACGCTCACCCGTGGCGTGATTCCCATCAGCAGCCTCGATGTGGCCTACATGATGGACGCATCTACCGGGTTTATCCGGCTCAATAAGTTTTCGCGCCACACAGATGAGGAGTTTGTGGCTGCGGTCAGCAAGCTCAGGAAGCAGGGTATGAGCCAGCTGATTCTGGACCTGAGGGACAATACCGGGGGGGTGATGGAGTCGGCAGTGGAATTGTGTGCGCATTTTCTTCCCAAGGGAGCGCTGATTGTGGCTGCTCAGGGGCGCAAGCAGCCCAGGCTGGAGTTCCGTTCGGACGGGGACACACTCTGTGCCGGGGTACAGCTGGCGCTACTCATCAACGAGTCCACAGCATCGGCCAGCGAGATTGTGGCCGGGGCTATTCAGGACCACGACCGGGGAGTGATCGTTGGCAGGCGGAGTTTTGGCAAGGGCCTGATTCAGGACCAGTTCAAATTTCATGATGGGTCTTTGCTCAGGCTTACGGTTGCGCGCTACTATACGCCCACCGGGCGGAGCATTCAGAAGTCCTATGCCCAAGGCAGTGAGGACTACTATGCCGAGGTTGGAAGCCGGGCCGAACACGGAGAAATGCTCGTCCGGGACAGTATGGCTCTCAGGGATACCGTCAGGTACAAAACACCCGGGGGGCGGACTGTGTACGGGGGCGGAGGCATCTACCCGGATGTTTTTGTGCCTGTGGATACTACCCTGCGGTTGCCCTATGCCGCCGTGCCCAGGAATGTGGTCCCCACCTTTGCTTTCGAATATGTGGACCGGAATCGCCGTACGCTCTCGGGACTGAAGTCTCCTCAGGAGGTGGTGGCGTCTCTGGATGCCACAGCGCTGCAGGCAGCGTTTGAATGCTATATATCTGCCCGTGCGGGTTTTGTGTGGCCACCCCGGCCCCTTTCGGCTGCGGCCCGAACCTCCTTGCAGCGCATCCTTATTTCTTCTGTTTTGGACAATCTGTTCGGGGATCAGGAGTATTTCCGTTTCTCCAATCAGTCTGACCCGATGGTGTTGCGCGCTCTGGAACTTCTCAACCATCCTGAGGCCTTGTCTGCGTCCGTTCCCGGCATTCTTGCATTGAAAAAATAGTTACCTTCGCGTGTCTTTTTTCTATTAACCAATAATACGCCTTATTATGGGAGTTTTGAATATTCGTCCTGCCTCGGAGTGTCAGTACGACAGCCTGTCGCTCGGTGAGGTTATGTTGCGCCTTGATCCCGGTTGCGGCCGAATCCGCACTGCCCGTCAGTTTACAGCCTGGGAAGGCGGAGGAGAGTACAATGTGTCGCGGGGTTTGCGTAAATGCTTCGGTCTCAGGGCTGCGGTGGTTACTGCTTTTGTGGATAACGAAGTGGGGCACCTGGTGGAGGATTTCATCATGCAGGGTGGGGTGGACACCCGCTTTATCAAATGGATGGATGATGATGGCGTAGGCCGTACTGTTCGCAACGGGCTGAACTTCACCGAAAGGGGGTTTGGTATCCGCGGTGCCAAGGGGGTTTCTGACCGGGGCAACACAGCTGCTTCACAGCTGAAGAAGGGTGATATTGACTGGGAATATATTTTTGGCTCCTGCGGCGTGCGCTGGTTTCACACCGGAGGAATTTTTGCTGCGCTTTCGGCCACGACACCCGAAGTGGTGATTGAGGCCATGCAGGTGGCTAAGAAATACGGCACGGTGGTTTCCTATGACCTGAACTACCGGCCTTCGTTGTGGAAGTCTATCGGTGGCAAGGCCAAGGCTCAGGAGGTAAACCGCGAGATTGCCCGTTATGTGGATGTGATGATTGGCAATGAGGAGGATTTCACGGCTTGTCTCGGGTTTGAGATCGAGGGTACCGATGAGAACCTTAAGGAGTTGCATTTGGACGGATACAAGAAGATGATTGAGCGTGCTACACAGACCTATCCGAATTTCAAGGTGGTGGCTACCACCCTGCGTACGGTGAAGTCCGCCACCATCAATTCCTGGGGTGCCATTTGCTGGGCCGAAGGAAGGATCAACGAGGCTACGCACCGCGAGGATCTGGAGATCTTTGACCGTGTAGGGGGCGGAGATAGTTTTGCGTCTGGTCTTGCCTATGGATTCCTTACCTACAATGATGCTGCTGTGGCTGTGGAATACGGAGCCGCCCACGGAGCGTTGGCCATGACTACCCCCGGAGATACTTCGATGGCCACCAAGGCTGAAGTGGAGAAACTGGTGAAAGGAGGAGGTGCCCGGGTGGACCGGTAAACTTCCGGCTGGCTGCAGACCTCTCAGCAGGCCGACAAGCCTCTGAGCAGGCTGCAAAGCCTCTGAGCAGGGTCAGAGCCTTACTCTTCTATGCGTGTGATGTGCGCCCCGATATTCCGGAGGCGCACATCTATTTTTTCGTACCCCCGGTCAATTTGTTCAATGTTGTGGATGACGCTCTTCCCCTGAGCGGAGAGGGCTGCAATCAGCAGGGCTACCCCGGCACGGATGTCGGGAGAGCTCATCATGGTTCCCCTGAGGCGGTGTTCGCCACCCAACCCAATCACAGTAGCCCGGTGCGGGTCGCACAGAATGATGCGGGCGCCCATATCAATGAGTTTGTCCACGAAGAACAAACGACTCTCGAACATTTTTTGGTGAATGAGTACACTGCCCCTTGCCTGGGTGGCCACCACCAGCAGAACGCTCAGCAGGTCGGGGGTGAGGCCGGGCCAGGGTGCATCCGAGAGGGTCATGATGGACCCGTCAATAAAGGTTTCGATCTCGTAGTGGTCCTGCGGGGGGACCCGCAAATCCTCGCCTTGCTGCTCCAACCGGATGCCCAGGCGTTCAAAGGCACGGGGAATGATGCCCAGGTTGGGCAATGATGGTTTGCTGATGGTGATGTCCGATCCGGTCATGGCTGCCAGGCCGATAAAGCTGCCCACTTCAATCATATCGGGCAGAATCGTATGATCGGTGCCCTGGAGCTCCGACACGCCCTGGATAACCAGCAGATTGGAGCCGATGCCCGAAATGTTGGCCCCCATGGCCTGAAGCATCCGGCACAGTTGCTGGATGTAGGGTTCGCAGGCGGCATGGTACAGGGTAGTGGTTCCTTTAGCCAGTACCGCTGCCATGATTATGTTGGCTGTTCCGGTTACAGAGGCTTCATCGAGAAGGATGTAGGCTCCACGGAGTTCCCGGGCTTCCACAAAGAAACATCCCGAGAGGGCTTCGTAGGAAAAGGATGCGCCCAGTTTTTCAAAACCCAGAAAGTGGGTGTCCAGCCGGCGGCGTCCGATTTTGTCGCCTCCGGGCTGGGGGATGAGGCCCCAGCCGCAGCGGGCCAGAAGTGGTCCGATCACCATGATGGAACCCCTGAGGCTGACGGCTTTTTTCTGGACCAGAGGGTCACGCAGGGTCTCAGGCTGGAGTGAGGAGGCTTCGAGACTGACTACCCCGGGCCCCTCCCGATGGATGTTTACGCCCAGAAGTCCGGCCAGATCCAGGAGGTTGTTGACGTCCTTGATGTCCGGTACGTTCCTCAGAGTCACTTTCTCTCGGGTGAGCAGACAGGCTGAGATGACCTGCAGCGCCTCGTTCTTGGCTCCCTGGGGTACGAGTGTTCCTTGGAGCGTATATCCTCCCTGTATCTCAAATGCGGCCATATTGGGGCTATTTCCTGGGGCCTTTCTTGTTCAGCCTCCGGTTTTTGATGTGATAGAATTCTTTTACCTCCGGCACTTTCAGGGTGATGGTGGTGCTCAGGGGAATTTTCCCCCCCGAGAGTTCATGCATGTCCTGGATGATCACTTCATCTCCGTTGAGGTCGCGGTTCCAGAGCAGGAAGGATTTCCGCATCTGGATGGCCAGCAGCTGGATGAGGTAGTCCCTGAGCGTCCCCTCGGGGAGCGAGCAGGCATGATGGAGCATATCAATGACAATTTTGCCGTAGTGTTTTTTGCGGATGGTGGCTTGAGGATAGGCCACGGGGAGGGGTTTTTCCTCAAGTTTTTCGTGGGAGGGAGGCGGGTAGGGGCTGTCAATGTCCAGCTTGAACTCCGACATAATGGCCAGGTGATCCCACAGTTTGTGCTTGAAATCGTTCACATCGCGCAGATGCGGATTCAGATTGCCCATAATGCCGATGATGGCATGGGCTGCTCTGTTGCGTTCTTCCCGGTCCTCAATGGCTGCGGCATGCTGCACCATCAGGTGGATATGCCGGCCGTATTCGGGGAGAATCAACTTTTTGCGCGAAGTGTTATAATCAAAATTCATACGCGTCGTGTTTCTGCAAAAGTACTCATAACCTGACAATATCCCTTTCGGGGCTGCGATTTTTTTTCTATGTTTGCGACCATGACCTTTGTAAAACCAAAACTATTTATACTTATATGAGAAAAGAATGTTTTCGGCTTCTGCTGCCTCTGGCTCTGGCTTCTCTGACATTGTCTTCCCTGGCTCAGTCGCCCCGGCCGCAGGCAACCCTCACGGTGGCTCCTCAGTACCAAATGACAGTGCGGACTCAAAAAACCATTGCTCCTGTTCAGAAAGCCATGTACGGGGTGTTCTTCGAGGACATCAATTTCGGTGCTGACGGAGGCTTGTATGCTGAGTTGGTGAAGAACCGCTCTTTTGAGTTCAACAATGCACTGGTGGGTTGGCTGCCCTTCGGGGATGTGAGTGTGCGGTCGGACAATCCCTGCTTTGACCGCAATCCTCATTATGTGCGTATCAACTACGTCAAGCAGCTCACCCGATCGGGCCTGCAGAACGAAGGGTTCCGGGGTATCGGGCTCAAGCAGGGCGAGGCATATAACTTCAGGATGTTTGCCCGCACTGCCGCACAGGGGAATCAGCGCATTCTGGTGGAACTGGTCAACAGTGCCAATGATATTGTGGGCTCTGCCAACATCACCGTCGCTGGTAGCGAGTGGAAGGAAGTGACCGCGTCGCTCACCGCTCGTACTACCGATGCGCATTGTGTGCTCCGGGTTACCCTGACGGCTCCCGGACAGGTGGATCTGGATCATATTTCGCTGTTCCCGGCCAAAACGTTCAACAACCGCTCCAACGGGCTTCGTGCCGATATGGCCCAGGCACTGGCTGACCTCAATCCCGGGGTGTTTCGCTTCCCCGGCGGATGTATTGTGGAGGGCAACAATCTGGCTACCCGCTACCAGTGGAAGAACTCCATTGGCCCGGTGGAGAACCGGCCCATCAACGAAAACCGTTGGTTCTATACCTTCAAATACAAGCTCACTCCCGATTATTACCAGAGCTACGGACTGGGATTCTATGAGTACTTCCTGCTGTGTGAGGACCTGGGTGCAGAACCGCTTCCGGTGTTGCATGTGGGGCTTTCCTGTCAGTATGAGAACAAGGATCCCAACGAGAATGTGCCTTTGGACCAACTGGATCCCTACATTCAGGATGTCATTGACCTGATTGAATTTGCCAATGGGCCTGTGACCTCTGTCTGGGGCAGCAAGCGTGCTGAGATGGGGCATCCGGAGCCTTTCAACCTCAAAATGGTCGCCATCGGGAATGAGCAATGGGGCGAGCTGTACACCGACCGTCTGGCGTTGTTTGTGGCTAAGGTGCGTAAGGCCTATCCCAAGATTCTGATTGTGGGCGGTTCCGGCCCTTCGTCGGACGGAAAGGATTTTGACTTCCTCTGGCCCAAGATGAAGGAACTCAAGGTGGACCTGGTGGACGAGCACTACTACAAGAATCCGGAGTGGTTCTTTAGTAATGCCCGCCGTTATGACAGCTATGACCGCAAGGGGCCCAAGGTGTTTGCCGGGGAGTATGCTTCGCATCACGCCAGCCGCGCCAACAACTTTGAGGCAGCTTTGTCGGAGGCAGCCTTCATGACCGGCCTGGAGCGCAATGCCGATGTGGTGCATCTGGCGACCTACGCGCCTTTGTTTGCTCACAAGGACGCCTGGCAGTGGCGCCCCGACCTGATCTGGGTGGATAACCTGCAGGTGGTGAAGTCCATCAACTATTACGTGCAGCAATTGTATATGCACAACAAGGGCTCACATGTGCTCTCGCTCACTATGAATAACGAGCCTGTGGCAGGTCAGGACCGGCTGTATGCCTCTTCGGTGCTGGAGTCAGCAACCAATGAGGTTATTGTCAAACTGGTCAATGCTTCGGAGCAGGTTAAGTCGGTGCAGCTGAATTTTGACGGGCTCGATAAGGCTCAGAAGTCGGGTACGATGACGACTCTGAGTGCTTCTTCGATGACGGCTGAGAATACTTTTGAGGCTCCGTATTTTGTGGTGCCGCAGACGACGGGGTTCACTTTTGAGGGGGGCTCTTATGTGTTGCAGGCGAGGCCGAATACGTTTTATGTGTTGAGGTTTACGCGGAAGTAGGGCTCAGCAGGGCACAGCGAGGTCCTCAACAGGGCTGCGGGGCGGCTCGACTTTGCTTCGCAGCTGTGACGGGAAACTCGTCTTTTTAGCCGCCCTTCGGGCGTCTAACATCCTCGGACAGTTCCCGTCACGGGCGCTGCGAACCTGCGTCTCGCTTTTTCGCCCCTCCGCAACAGTTTCGTCCCTCGCTGTGCCCTTAAACGGGGTGCTCTGGGCCGGGAAGCCTCCATTCCTCGACGGTTCCCATCCTTGGTCAGTTCACACTCCTCGAACAGTTCCCGTCATCGCGGTCGGAAGCTGCGTCGTCGGAAGCTGCGCCTCACATTATGGGTTTTGTTTCCCGGGTCTTGTGATATTAGTCTGGATGTTGATGTTGTTTGAAACGAAAATTATATTTCAGAATGATGTTGGCTCGTGTTGATTTTGATTCTATCTTTAGATGTTTGTTATCTCATAGATTATAACCATGCAAGACAAGTCAACTAATGTAAAAGTAAATTTTAATCTTGCTGTTGTTTTTGGGTTTATCCTACTGGGATTAGGGTATATGTTGCGTTTAAAATGGATGTTGTCCTTATCTTTTTTGTTGTTCTTGGTCACTTTTGTGGTGAGTGTGTATTTCGTTTTGAAAAATATGAACTTTAAGAACGCAGAAAGCATCCAAAAGAAGACATATTTTATTGAAGGCTTGAAGGCGGCTTTTTTATCATTCTCTTTTCTATTGATATCTATTTACAGACTCACTTCTTTCTGAACTGTATTGGGCCCTTGAGCCACCGGACGAACTTTTAGGTAAACATCCTTACATTTTCTGGCTTTCTTCTTCCTGGTCACTTCCCTTGTGGTTTTTCCCGGGGTTTGCTTCCGGTTGGGAAGGGTCAGCAGGCCATTTCTCCGGCATTTTTCTTGGCGGAGAGGAGGTTGTAGGCGCCTTTGGTGACCGCACGGGCTTTGGTGTGGTCAAAACCATCGGGGAGGAGGATCTCAGTGTAGCCGTTGTCCGTGAATCCTTTCCGGACTTCAATCATCCGGTATTCCGTGAAGGGCTTGCCGTCCTCTTCTTTGTCCTGCTCAAAAACGAAGATGTAGTCTTTGTCGTCGAAGCTGACGATGGATTCCGAGGGCAGACAGGTGACTTTTCGGTCAGAGGATGTTTCAATGACGGCACGGACGTACATTCCGGGCAGGACCTTGCTGCAGTGTCCCTGTATTCGGGCTAAGGCTTTAACGGTCTTGTCCGCACTGATGGACTTGCCCGTTTGGTAGATGGTGGCAAGGTGCTCTTCGGTTTCGTTATTGACAAAGAACCGGATGTTCTGTCCCTGGGCAATCTTGTCGACATCCTGTTCAAAAAGGGTGAGTTCGAGCAACAGATGGTCGCTGCTGACTATCTCGAACATTACGTCCGAAGGGGCAACGTATTTGCCGATGTTGATATGGACCGCCTGAATATAGCCCGAGATGGGTGCCACCACCGGAAGGGTGCCGCGGATGTTCTCCTCCTTGAGGTCTGAGGACCGGATACCTATGAGTGAGAGTTTTTGTTCCAGGGCTTTTACCTGAGTTTTCAGACTTTTGTACTCAGCCGTTACCTGCTGCAGACTTTCCTGAGAATAGACTTCTTCCTTGAAGAGTTCTGAATGGCGACGGAACTCTGCCTCGGAGAATTCAAGTCTGGCCACGGCTTCGAGGTAATCCTTCTGAATGTCAATAAAGTCTTGGTTCTCAATTATGGCCAGAGTCTGTCCTTTTGAGACCGCGCTGCCTTCAAGCAACGAGGTGGAGGTTACAAATCCACCCATGGGCAGACAAACTGTTGCCAAACCCTGGGGAGAGGTTGTGACTGTGCCGCGTACGTTCAGGGTGCTGCCTAAGGAGCGCGTTTCAATGCTCCCGAACTCGATGCCTGCAAGTTTTATCTGGTCTTCGCGCAGTTCCACGATATCATCGGGGAGCACCTCGATTTCTTCCACTTCTATGCTGTTTTGCCCGCCTTCCCTGCAAGAGGCAAGAATGGCCAGAGACATAGGAAGCATCAGGGGAAGGACAATCCATGTGATAAAGCTGTGTTTTTTCATTGGGGTAAGCGTTTCTTAAATTTTTCCAGTGACGAATTCGAGGGAAATAATGGTTTGATTGAAATCATTGAGGGCATCGAGATAGTTGTGCCTGATGCTCAGTGCCCGGTTAAGGGTGAGGATGTAATCAAGATAATCCAGGGCTCCGGCCTTGTAACTTCGGGTTGCCTGGTCAATGATCAGTCCGGCTTCGGGCACAGCCTGTTCCTCGTAGTATGCGAGCGTCGTGTTGTGTTTGGATAATTCGGCAAGCAGGGTCTGGTACTGTCCCAGAAGCGATTCGGAATAATACCCGGCGCTGATTTGTGCGGCCTGCTGTCTTATTCTGGCGGCTCTTGCCCTGGACACATGGGGCGTAAACCACAACGGCAAAGAGATGCCCGCCTGAAACCCTGTGAACCGGTCTCCGGAGCCAAACGCCCGGGGCACTCCGCCAATGTCCTGAATGCCCTGCATGGTCTGGCTGAAGTAACCGATGGAGAAATCGGGCAGCATTTTGCTGTTTTCTACTTTCACTTCCAAACGTGCGATTTCAATCTGTTGATGAGCATAACTGGCTGCGGGGTTGTCTGAAAGACCGGTGGTGTCGTTCCACGAAGTCCCGGAGATTCTGAACAACACGGTGTCTGCCGGGATGAGGGGCTGTCGGAGATGCACCACCGTTTGTAGCTTTTGGTGGCAGATGGACAGATCGGCCGTCACTTGCTGGATCTGATTCTTAATTTCCAGACTTTGAGACCGTGCAGAGATCATCTCGAGCCGGTTGGTTTCGCCACTTCTTGCTCTTAACGCGGCAGCGCGCGCAAATCCGGAGAACAAGCTGTCCTGATACATCAGGAGTTTGTATTTGGACCATAAATACACCCATTGCCAGTACAATTGTTTGACGTGAGTGGCCATCTCGAGCTGTGTCTGTTTCAACTGCCACTCGCTGCTCACTATCTGCGCATCGGCCAGTCTGGACTGGTTGATGTACACCGTGGGAAAGGCAAACGACTGTGAAATCGTGAAGCTGTTATCCCGGGTGTAAGAGTTCGATTGCCCATATTGTCCTTCCACAGATGTCTTGGGAATATCCCAGGCGGAACCCTTCAAAGCCTTTTGGGCTTCCACATGGTAGGCCGAAACTTGTATGGCGGGATTGCCTTCCAAAGCCAGTTGGACCGCCTTGTGTGCATCAATCCTGAGCGGGCTTTGGGCCTTTGTTTCACCCGGCATGAATGAAACGGCCAGCCCGAGAACCACCAGGGGCAAGGCTCCCGTGCGACTGGGACGGAGCAAACGACGGAAGGAATGGCTGGAGAAAACAATATAGAAAATGGGCAGAATAACCAGAGTGAGGAAGGTGGCCGTAATCAGGCCCCCGATGACAACCGTTGCCAATGGCTTCTGGACCTCTGCTCCGGCTGAAGTGGACAAGGCCATGGGCAGGAAGCCCAGCGAGGCTACTGCCGCCGTCATCAGTACGGGACGCAGGCGGTTGTGCAAACCCTTGAGCACTCTTTCGGTAATGTCTGTAACTCCTGCTTTCTCCAGACGGTTAAACTCGGCAATCAGCACAATGCCGTTTAGCACAGCCACCCCAAACAAGGCAATAAATCCCACCCCGGCGGATATGGAGAAGTCCATGCCCCTGAGCCACAGGGCAAACACCCCACCCATGGCAGCCATGGGTACCGCTGAGTATATCAAGATCGTCTGCTTCACGGATTTAAAGGTGAAATAGAGCAGTATAAAGATGAACAACAGGGCAACAGGCACTGCAACGGCCAGACGGCTCCTTGCTGCCTCGAGGTTTTTGAACTGTCCTCCGTATTGGATGAAGTATCCGGTGGGAAGCCGGACTCCCTGGTCCATTTTGTTGGAGACCTCCTTAATGACACTTTCGATATCCCGGTTCCTGACGTTAAAGCCAATGGTGATTCGTCGTTTGGTGTTTTCTCGGGATACCTGCGCGGGCCCTGTCCGGATTTCGATACGGGCAATCTGCTGAAAAGGGATCTGCCCTCCGTCGGGCAGGGCCACCGAAAGTTGCTGGACATCATCCAGACTTTTCCGAAAATCCTTCGCGAGCCGAACGACCATGTCAAAACGTTTTTCGCCATCGAATACCACTCCGGCTTCACTGCCTGCGAAAGCGGTGCGCAGGATACGGTTCACTTCACTCACCGACAGGCCGTACTGAGCCAGACGGTCACGGTCGTAGGCTACCTGTACCTGTGCCAGGCCGGTAACTTTCTCAACGCTGATGTCTTCCACGCCTTCAATGCCAGAAATGATTTTTTCGGCTTCGGCTCCCTTCTCGGCCAGAATATTCAGGTCGTCTCCAAATATCTTGATGGCAATATCCTGCTTGGAGCCCGAGAGCAATTCGTTAAAACGCATCTGGATAGGTTGCTGGAATTCAAACTTGACACCAGCCAACGGGATGAGTGCTTCTTCCATTTTAGCCACCAGTTCTTCGCGGGTTTCGGCCGAAGACCATTCGCTCTTGGGTTTGAGCGTGATGATGTAGTCGCCTGTTTCCATGGGGGTAGGGTCGGTGGGGATTTCTCCGGCTCCGATTTTGCACACCGCGTGTTTTATCTCCGGGAATTGTTCCAGCAAGATTTGATTGGCCTTTTTTACTTGCTCAATGGTGTTGGAGAGGGAGCCCCCCTGTAATGTGATCACACCAGCGGCCAGGTCACCTTCCTCCAGCTGGGGGATAAATTCCCCACCCAGACGGGAGAACATCAAGAGGCTGAACAGAAACAATCCAAGGGTCGATAGGGTAACCACCAGTTTGCGCCTGAGGGCGAATGATATGACTGGCTGGAACCAACGGTGAAGACTATCCATCATGCGGTCTGAAATAGTCCGTTTGTGTTCCGTATTCCTGCTTAAGAACAAGGCAGAGGCCATCGGGACGTAGGTGAGTGAAAGTATGGCGGCACCCGTCAGGGCAAAGACTACTACCTGGGCCATGGGCCGGAACATTTTGCCCTCAATGCCCACCAGGGCCATAATCGGCAGATACACTATCAGGATGATGATTTGTCCAAAGGTGGCAGAACTCATCATGCGTCGTGCCGATTCCAGAACGTTTGCATCCATCTGTTTCTGAGAGAGAGCGGTCTCACCCTCCTGATGGCTCTTGCTTCGGTACATCCGGTGCACTACGCTCTCAACGATGATTACCGCTCCATCCACAATCAGGCCGAAATCAATGGCGCCCAGACTCATCAGGTTCCCTGAGACGCCAAACAAGTGCATCATGGAAATAGCAAACAACATGGAGAGTGGGATGACTGATGCGACAATCAAACCCGCCCTGAGGTTTCCAAGAAACAGGACCAAAATGAAAACCACGATCAGTGCTCCTTCGATCAGGTTACGTGAAACCGTGTCGATGGCCCGTCCCACGAGGTCGGAACGGTTAAGAAATGGTTCGATGGTAATGCCTTTGGGAAGCGTCTTTTGTATAATTTCCATCCGTTCCTGCACCTGTTCGATGACCTGATGAGCATTGGCATTCTTCAACATCATCACAACACCTCCGACAGCTTCTGAGGTATCAATCACCATCGCCCCGTAACGAGTGGCATGACCGTACTGAACGGTAGCCACATCCCGAATAAATACCGGAATACCCGAGGGGGTGGCGGCGACCACAATCTTTTCGATGTCTTCAATGGATTGAACCAGTCCAATGCCCCTGATGAAATATGCCGTCGGGGTTTTGTCTATATAGGCACTTCCGGTATTCTCATTGTTGTCTTGCAGCGCTTCGAACACATCCGTCAGGGTCAGACGGAGTGCCTGCAAACGCTCGGGATTGATGGCTATTTCGTATTGCTTCACATAACCTCCATAGCTGTTGATGTCTGCAACGCCCGGTGTCCCCAGCATCTCGCGTCGTACCACCCAATCCTGAATGGAACGCAGATCCATGGTTGTGTACAGGTCTGCGTATTCTTTGGTCACCGCAAGCCGATATTGATAAATCTCCCCGAGCCCGGTAGAAATCGGAGCCAACTCAATCTTGGAGAGTCCGTCAGGGATTACTTCCTCGGCTTCCTTGAGGCGTTCGCCAAGTTGCTGACGGGCCCAGTATATATCCACGTTGTCTTTGAAGACAACGGTTACCACCGACAAACCCAATCGGGATATGGAGCGAAGTTCCACAATGTCGGGAATGTTAGCGACGGCTACCTCAATGGGTGCCGTGATAAAGCTTTCCACTTCCTGTACTGCAAGCGCCGGGGCTTGTGCGATGATCTGCACCTGATTGTTGGTGATGTCGGGAATGGCGTCAACGGGCAGGCGGGTGAGGGAGTATATGCCCCAGCCGGTCAGGGCTGCTACAAACAAGCCAATGATAAACTTGTTTTTTATAGAAAAATGGATAATTCGTTCTATCATATGGAAATAAGTTAATACACCAAATTCAGCACATCCGGGTTACGGGGTGCCATCCTTTTTTTGTGAAAATGGGTATCAGCTTATTTTAGGAGGTTGCCAGATGCTGGCAAAGGGAATAGTAACAAAAGGAATGTGGTAGGCTGTCGTCAACTCCTGAGCCAACGGAACAATGCTGTTGAATGGGGCGGGGGAATGGATGATGATAGGTGGGACACAGCAATCACAGGTGCAGAAGGGAGAGCAATGGTCGGTTTCGTCTCCGTGGTGGCCAGATGCCGGGTAGGTCAGCTCTGTGCTGTGCTCATGGTGATCGGAAGACACATCAACACACGGAATTGTGGTGAGCGTCAACACGTATAGAGACAATATGAACGCAAGCATCTTTTTCATCGCTGTCCGCAAAGATAAAAGAATTTCATTATCGTGTAAAACACAGGGTATGCATTTGGATGACCATTTTCGTGAGGTCACGAAAATGGTCAAACTGGGAAGTGGGGCAAAACGTGAGGTGGAAGGTAGCAACCGATCAAAAGAAAATGGAGCAGTCTGTCAGGAAACTTCCCAGAAATGAATAGATTTGGTCTCTTTACATTACTCTAACTGCTTTTTACTTAAATGTATGATGCTATGAACATGTTTTCTGAGGTTTTGGGAAGGATGATGGGGGGCGTTTCGGGTTGTGTGTCGAATTGCTTTTCGGTTTTTGGTTCGGGATGTTTGGTGTGGGGATGCGGTTTGGTGGTTGGCTTGGTTGTGGCTTCCTGTTCCGGAAAGGAACAAAATGCGATGCAGGATGATTCGGGAGTGTTGCAGGTGGTTATTACCGAAATTCCTGAAGCGATTTTGGACGCTTCAAAATATGTTGATTCCGTTCGCTTTGTCCGGCTCGAGAAGACTCCTGAGGCCCTCGTGGGGATGGTTACTCAGGTTCTTTTTACCGACAGTCTGTTGATTGTGTCGGAAAACCGAAACAAATCCATCCTATTTTTTAGTCGCAGCGGGAAGTATCTCTCAAAAATCCACAGGCTGGGGCGTGGACCAGAGGAATATTTGTCTCTGACGAGCATCATGCTTGATGCTCCCGGGAAATATGTGACTGTGTACGATTGTGAAGGCCGTAAGTTGTTGGTTTATGATTTTCAGGGGAATTGTGTGCGGTCTGTGAGCAATTTCTGTCAGGGAGAGGTGATTCGCAATATCATCAATCTGCCTTCCGGCGGGTATTTGTGCTATCGGCAGGACTATTTAAGATCGGCCGTCAAGGCAGGGCTCTGGTCTGTGGATGCTCAAGGCGAAATGGTGAATCAACTGTTGGTGGTTGATTCGACAAGGACAACGGCATTCACTCAGGCACCTTTTTCTCTGTATCCTCTTTCCGGGGGTAGGATGGGGCTTGCCGATGTGGTTTCGTCCGATGTGTATGTATATGACAGTGAAGGATTGCATAAGACAATTTCCTACCAGCTTCCGGAAGCCCGTTCCGGGGCACCAGGTATTTCTGGCCAGAGACAGTCTCCGGCTATGTTGATCATGCATTCTGAGAGTGACAGATTCGCATTTGCCGAATTTCTTTCTGACGACTTAAAACATGGCGTGGTCGTTGTTTCCAAGGAGGATGGTACATACGAAGTCGGGCAGACCTTATTTGGCTTGTCCGATCCGCGGATGGTGGTGTTTATTTCTGGACTTCCAGTGCTAAACAATCTCCCGGGTGTGCAGACCAGCATCCTTCCTCCCGAAATGCTGTTGGGTTGTAGCAAGGCACCGCAAATAAGTCCCGAAATGAAGGAGCGCCTTCAACAACTCCTCGGGAATGCCACAGATGATGAAATAATCGAGATGAATCCGGTTGTACAGTTGCTCTATCTCAAGAACTAAAGTCGTTCATTGACCACATTGTTGAAGATGGAGCCAAACTGGAAGCGGAACCCGATCCGTCCAGAGTATTCAAAGGAGGTGGGGAGCCTGCGGTTGTTGAGCAGGATATCATCGTCTGAGATGTCTCCTTCGGGGAGGTACACCTGATTGTGAATGCTCTGGGCTTGAAGATTCAGGCTCAACGAAAGCCCCTTGGCTACCCTGAGGTACAGATTGATGCCAGCCCGGTAATAATAGTACTCAAAGTCAGGAAGATAGTGTCCGGCGTTTAGCCAGGAATAGACTTCTCCCCATTTCTCGGTGCGTTCATAATTCAACCCCAGCGTTTCTTCCCACAACCATTGTTTGCTCTTGCCCAGAATGGTCGTTTCTGCATATTGGTTGAACTTAGGGCCAATGTAATAGGATACAGTGAAGCGCCTCCTGTCAGACTCCTTCCAGGGGAAGAAGTTATACTGGAGGGCCGCCTGTGCCCCCAAAGCCATATCAATATTGTCGTAGGAACTCTCCGAACCATTCAGGAACAAGCCTGTTGACCAGCGGGGCCCCAGGCTGTAAACCCATTCCACATCGGCATCCTGTTCTACCCGCAGGGTGTGTGTTACTGTTCCATTACTTCGGGTTACGCGGCCAGCCCAGCGCTCATAGTCGTATTCTGCGCTGAATTTCCATGCCTCGGTTACTTTCCGCGTTCCGAAAGACAACTCAATATTGTTGTTCTTACGTTGTTCCTCTCCGTTGAACCCGCCAGAGGCATTGATGTTGATGACCCACTTTCGCCAGGGGTCCTGCCCGTTGCTGTTTGGGTCTGTTTCATCTGATAAGGTGCTGTCACTGGCCTCGATACGTACATTTTGTGCTCCGCCTTTCTCGTTAATATAGGGCAGCAGTCCCGATTGCAATGTCTGGGTGAACTTTTCGCGGATGATGTCCTGAGTGTCGTAGGACATGGTGTAGCATGTGAGTTTCATGGCCCCAATCTGGGGCATGGCAGGGGAGGAGTAATCGAAGGTGAACTGGGAGCCCCCGCCGCCTGTGTTCCGGCGGCTGACAATGATGTGTACATCGCACACCCTGGAGTCGTTCACAAAATCCACAAAGTGGGTGTTGTTCCTGATGTAGTTGTTGTCCACGATATATCCTTCCAGAAATATCTTCAGTCTTGAAGTCAGGGTATCCTGGGCAAAGGTAACTGGAGTGAATGTCAGAGAGAATGACGCAAGGCAAAAGATTGTCAGGGCAACGGCTCTTGGCATAGATGATTTTTTTGCGAAAGTATGGAATGGATTTCATTTGGTTTGTTAAGAAACCTTAATACCAACGGGCTGTTTGGAATTGCCGGTTTTTGTTTACTTTAGGGCAGCTGAACGATATGCTGTTTGCCCGAAAAGATATCCAGACCCTGTTGCAGGAGGCCGGCACCAATACCGACCTCCGGCGTTCCCTCAGTTCATCCTCGCTGGTGCTTCTGGGCGTAGGCGTCATTGTCGGGGCAGGATTGTTCTCGCTCACCGGTATTGCCGCAGCCGAGAATGCCGGTCCGGCTGTGATCCTTTCTTTTGTGATTGCGGCCATAGGATGTATGTTTGCCGGCCTGTGCTATGCTGAGTTTGCCTCCATGATTCCTGTTGCAGGGAGTGCTTATACCTATTCCTATGCAACCCTGGGTGAGTTCGCTGCGTGGGTTATCGGCTGGGACCTGGTTTTGGAATACGCCCTCGGGGCAGCGACCGTTTCGGTGAGCTGGTCCCGGTATCTGGTAGAGATTTTGGTCCGGCACGACCTCTGTTTCATTCCTCCGGAGTTGCTCTGTTCTCCTTTTGAGACGCTGACTCTGCCCAATGGGGTGGTGGTCAGCGGAGGCGCCATCAACCTCCCTGCAGTTTTGGTGATCATGGTGCTTTCACTGCTTTTGCTTAAAGGTACCCGGGAAAGCGCCATAGCCAATACCATTCTGGTGGCGCTGAAACTGTCTGTGGTCGTGGCCTTCATTGTGGCAGGATGGCATTATATCAACCCGGACAACCACCAGCCATTTTTTATCCCCAATCCCGGTGAACAGGCGGTTTTTGATGGTACCGGAAGCCTTTGGGGCTTTCTCAAAGGAGATGAATTTGGGCATTTCGGATGGTCGGGTATTCTGAGGGGCGCAGCGGTGGTTTTCTTTGCCTTCATCGGTTTCGATGCGGTTTCTACGGCCGCCCAGGAAGCCAGGCATCCCCAAAAAGGGATGCCCATCGGTATTCTGGGTTCCTTGCTGGTATGTACCATTTTGTACGTGCTGTTTGCCTATGTGATGACGGGGCTGGCTCCCTACACTGAATTTCTCAACGATGCCAAACCCGCTGCAACGGCCATCGGACACACCCCTTTCCGCTGGTTGCAGGACGGCATCACCATCGCTATTCTGGCTGGTTACACCTCAGTGATTCTGGTGCTTCTGCTGGGCCAAAGCAGGGTGTTTTACTCTATGTCCCGCGACGGGCTCCTGCCCAGAGCATTCTCGGACGTGCATTCCCGGTTTCGTACGCCCTGGAAAACCAATCTGTTCTTTATGTTCTTTGTCAGTGTCTTTGCCGGCTTTGTTCCCATTGCGGATCTTGGGCACATGGTGTCCATCGGGACTTTGTTTGCCTTTGTGCTGGTCTGTGTTGGGATTATCATCATGCGCAAGACGCTGCCGGATGCCCCCCGCAAATTCAAAACGCCTCTGGTTCCCTGGGTGCCGCTCATGGGAATAGTTGTTTGTCTAATCATGATGTCTTCGTTGCCACGTGAAAGCTGGGAGCGGCTTGTGATCTGGATGGCCATCGGGATTGCCGTGTATTTTGGATATGGCCGGAAACACTCAAAAGTCGGATTTTCTTAGTATTTTTGGACATC
Organism: Bacteroidales bacterium UBA4181; assembly: GCA_002380425.1. GTDB lineage: Bacteria > Bacteroidota > Bacteroidia > Bacteroidales > UBA4181 > UBA4181. Next base: position 23,569 of record DFUR01000032.1, on the reverse strand, counting down.
CTAAAGGCGTATGTGATGTCTGTTGCAGAAAATCTATATCATATCCGGCAAAGCCTGCCTGAGAAGGTGACTCTGGTTGCCGTCAGTAAGACCCATCCGGTTGAGCTGATTCGTGAGGCTATGGCCGCAGGGCAAAGAGTTTTCGGGGAAAACCGGGTGCAGGAACTGGTGGCCAAACATCAGGCTTTGACGCCCGATGTGCAGTGGCACATGATTGGCCATCTGCAGACCAACAAGGTGAAGTATATTGCCCCGTTTGTCTCCCTCATCCATTCTGTGGATTCTTTGAGCCTGCTGGAGGAGATTGACCGTCAGGGAGCCAAATGCCGCCGGGTGATTGATTGCCTGTTGGAGATGCACATCTCCATGGAAGATACCAAGTATGGGCTGGACCGTGCAAGTTTGCAGGGTCTGCTTCAGAATCCAAGGTTTCTGCACATGAAGCATGTGCGCGTCCGGGGTTTGATGGGCATGGCTTCCTTCACCGATGAGATGGCCCAGGTTCGTGAGGAGTTCCGAACGCTCAGACGTACGTTTCAGGATATCCGTGCCCTGTATTTTGGCGACAAGGAGTCTTTCGATGTGCTGTCCATGGGCATGTCCGGCGATTATCCCGTGGCCGTCGAAGAGGGTTCCACCATGGTGCGCATCGGAACCTCAATTTTTGGTTCCCGGACTCCCTGAGATCCGAATCCCGAATGCCTATTTGTTGTATTTTTGTGTCCTTATAAGCACTGCCATGCCACTCAATATACCCGATAACCTGCCCGCCATTGATGTCTTGAGGTCGGAGAATATCTTCGTAATGACCCAGACACGTGCCTCTTCGCAGGACATCCGCCCCCTGAGAATATTGATTCTCAACCTGATGCCTCTGAAGATTACGACCGAAACCCAGATTCTCAGAATGTTGTCGAACTCTCCGCTTCAGGCCGAGATCACCTTTCTGAATACCCACACCTACACTTCCCGGAACACCCCGACGGAACATCTGGACGCCTTTTATACCACCTTCGATCATGTATGCAACAAAAAGTTTGACGGCATGATTGTCACCGGTGCCCCCGTGGAATTGATGGAATTTGAAGAAGTGGGTTACTGGCGGGAACTCTCGATGATTCTGGACTGGGCCCAGACCCATGTGCAGAGCACGTTTTTTATCTGCTGGGCAGCTCAGGCCGCGTTGTATTACTACTACAACATTCCCAAGTACCAGCTTCCCAGGAAGATGTTCGGTATTTTCCACCACAAACTATTGCAACCCAATTTTCCCATCGCCCGGGGCTTTGATGAAGAATTCCTGGCACCTCATTCCCGTCACACCGAGGTGCGCCGTGAGGATATCGAGAAGGTCGTTGAACTGGATATTGTGGTGGAATCGCCGGAGGCAGGGGTGTATCTGGTGGTAAACCGGGAACGGAGACAGATTTTTTGCACGGGACATTCTGAATACGATGCCGGGACGCTGGCCGGAGAATACATGCGCGATGTGGCTAAGGGCCTGGATATTCAGATTCCCAAGAATTACTTCCGCAACGATGACCCCACCCAGATGCCTATTGTCCGGTGGCGGTCGCACGCGTCGCTGCTGTACACCAACTGGCTTAACTATTATGTGTACCAGGAAACTCCCTATGACTTTATCAATGAATAAATATTCCTCACCTGTTCAAGTATGAAACCAACTTTATTGATTCTTGCTGCCGGTATGGGCAGCCGTTACGGAGGACTGAAACAACTCGACGGGATTGGTCCCGGAGGCGAGACCATCATGGAATACTCCGTGTACGATGCCATGCGCGCCGGCTTTGGCAAAGTCGTTTTTGTGATCCGGCCCAACTTTGCGGATGCGTTTCGGGAGACCTTTATCCCCAGGTTGTGCGGAAAGGTTCCCTATGAGATTGTTTATCAGGAGATAGAATTCGTTCCCGAAGGATGTGTGTATGCTCCGGAACGCACCAAGCCCTGGGGCACCAACCATGCGGTGATGATGGGGGCAGATGTTGTCAGGGAGCCCTTCGCTGTGATCAATGCTGATGACTATTACGGGGTAGACTCATTCAAGGTCATGGCCGATTTTCTCAGCAACCTGGGAGACCAGGGCGGACGTTACTGCATGGTGGGCTTCAATGTGGGCAATACCCTTTCGGAAATCGGTGCTGTTTCCCGCGGTGTGTGTGAAAAAGACACCAACGGATTCCTGACCACTGTTGTGGAGCGCACCCATATAGAGCGCAAGGACGGGGTGATTGGTTTTGCTGATGAACAGGGGCAATGGGTCACCCTGAGCGAAGACACGCCCGTTTCGATGAATATGTGGGGCTTCACCCCCGATTACTTTGATTATTCCCGTCAATCCTTTATCTCATTCCTGCAGAAGAATGGACAGAATATCAAGGCGGAGTTTTTTATTCCATTGGTTGTCAATGAGATGATCCAATCCGGGAAGGCTTCTGTGAAAGTGTTGTCCACCTCCTCCCGCTGGTTTGGGGTAACCTATCAGGAAGACCGGCCCGGAGTTGTGGCCCGCCTTAGCGAACTTCATCAGCAGGGGGTTTATCCGCCTTCATTATGGTAACCGCTGCAGAGAACCGCCCGCCATCGGCCCTCACGGGCATGGTCATTATTGGCCTGCTTTTCTTTATATTCGGTTTTGTCACCTGGCTCAATGCTACCCTGATTCCTTATCTGGAGCTAACTTGCGACCTCAAACACGAATGGCAGGCTTATCTGGTGACTTTTGCCTTCTATATTTCCTATTTTGTGATGGCCCTCCCTTCCTCATACATCTTGGGCAAGACCCGTTTGAAAAAAGGGATGATGCTGGGTTTGTGGGTGATGGCAGTTGGCGCTTTGTTGTTTCTGCCTGCAGCGCTGACCCGTACTTATGGGTTGTTCCTGCTGGGTTTGTTTGTGTGCGGTGCCGGACTGGCGCTGCTGCAGACAGCCTCCAATCCCTATGTGATCATCCTGGGTAAGCCCGAGAGTGCTGCCCGTAGGGTGAGCATCATGGGGATATGCAACAAACTGGCCGGGGCCTTGAGTCCGCTTATTCTTGGGGCCGTGGTACTCGGCAATTACGATGAACTCACTGCCAGCCTGGGTGCTATGACCGAGTTGGAGCGCGTGGCTGCCCTGAACGCGCTCTCCGCCAAGGCGGTGCTTCCTTATGCCATTATGGCGGGAAGCCTGTTTTTGCTGGGTTTGCTGGTGTGGTTCTCGGCTCTGCCCGACCTGGATGACCCTCCCATGCTCTCCGACGGGCCCGTCGGGAGTTTCCGCAAGAGCATCTTCTCCTTTCCGCATCTGTGGTTTGGGGTGCTGGCCCTGTTCTTTTATGTTGGGGTGGAAGTTGTGGCTATTGATACCATCACCAAGTATGGGGTGTCCGATGTGGTGGGCCTGGGGATGGAGCAGGCGAGGCGTTTCCCCACCTATTCCATGTTTGCCCTGATGATCGGATACCTGATGGGCATCGCAGCCATCCCCCGGCTGGTAAGTCAGCAAAAAGCCCTGGCTTTGTGTGCTGCCGCAGGGTTTGTGTTTGTGCTCTGCGCGATTCTGGTCCCGGGGCCCTGGTCTATTTGGTTTATTGTGTTGCTCAGCCTGGCCCATGCCCTGATGTGGCCGGCCATCTTCCCCCTGGCCATTTTCGGGCTCGGCCGGTTTACCAAAACCGGGTCTGCCTTGCTGATTATGGCCATTGCCGGGGGAGCGATCCTGCCCTTGGTATATAGTTTGTTATCTGTCAATATGGGGTTCGGACCCCGGATGGCCTATCTGATTGCCCTGCCCGGATATCTTATCATCGGCTGGTTTGCACTCAGCGGGCACAAAGCCGGTATGCCCCGATCAATCTACAATGCATGACACTCATTAAATCTATATCTGGTTTTCGCGGTACCATTGGCGCATTGCCCGGGGACAATCTTACCCCGGTAGATATCGTGCGTTTTGCCACCGGCTATGCCCGCTGGCTCCAGCAGCAGACTTGTGGGCAGGTCAGTAACGCTCACGCGGGGTGTGCCGCAGGTGCGGCCAGCCAGACTCCTTCCCGGCGTTTGCGTGTGGTGGTGGGGCGCGATGCCCGGATTTCAGGCAAGATGGTGGAACAGATTCTGTGCGGCACGCTTTCGGGATGCGGTGTGGATGTCATCAACCTCGGGCTGGCCACTACGCCCACGGTGGAGATGGCGGTGACCGGGCTGGAAGCCGATGGCGGAATTATTCTCACTGCCAGCCACAATCCGGCACAATGGAATGCGCTGAAGCTGCTTAACGCACAGGGTGAGTTTCTCAGTGCCGCAGATGGCTCTCAGGTGATCGATTTCTCCGAGCGTTCCGATTATGCCTATGCCTCAGCGGATGCGTTGGGGACCCTGCAGGATGCTTCATATCTTGAGGCCCATGTGCAGGCCATCCTGGCCTTGCCCCTGGTGGACGTCGCTGCCATTCGTGCCGCCCGCTTCCGGGTTGTGGTGGACCCTGTAAATTCTGTCGGAAGCCTGGCCATACCCCGGATGCTTGAGGCCCTCGGGGTGGAGGATATTCAGGTCATCAACGGGGAGCCCAACGGGCTCTTTGCCCACAATCCTGAGCCTCTTGCGGAGCACCTGACGGAGATATCTGCAAAGGTGTACTCCTGCAAGGCCGATCTGGGCATTGTTGTGGACCCCGATGTGGATCGTCTGGCGCTGATTTGCGAAGACGGGTCCATGTTCGGGGAAGAATACACCCTCGTTGCGGTTGCGGACTATGTCCTATCCCAAACCCCCGGAAACACAGTGTCCAATCTGTCATCCTCCAGAGCCCTGCGCGATGTTACCGAGCGCAGGGGCGGGGCCTACCTGCCTGCTGCCGTGGGCGAGGTGAATGTGGTGTCGGTGATGAAACAATCCGGGGCGGTGATCGGAGGCGAAGGAAATGGCGGAGTCATCTATCCCCCTCTTCATTACGGCCGAGATGCTCTGGTGGGTGTAGCCCTGTTTCTGAGCCATCTGGCCCATACCGGAGGGACTGTTTCGGCCCTCCGGGCATCCTATCCGGCATACTTTATGTCCAAGAATAAAGTGGTCCTCTCCCCGGACAAGGACCCCGATGAGGTGCTCTCCCGGATGCAGGACCGGTATGCCAGTGCCCGGATCACCACCGTGGACGGGTTGCGCGTTGACTTTGAAGAACGCAGGGAATGGGTGCACCTGAGGAAGTCCAACACCGAGCCGATTATCCGGGTGTATGCCGAGAGCCCTTCGCAGGAATTGGCCGATGCCCTCGCCCGCTCGGTCATGGATGAAATTTCATCCCTTTCATAGATAACCTTACGAATGGCCGCACTGTCACACACCGAAGAACAGGAGATCCGCCGACAGTTTCAGGAACTGCTTGAAGGGTGTACCTTTATCCGGTCCGAAAGTGACCGATCCCTGATTGTGCGGGCCTTTGAACTGGCCTTCAAGGCTCATTCTTCCACCCGCAGAAAATCAGGCGAACCCTACATTCTGCATCCTCTGGCAGTCTCAAAGATCATTGCCTTTGAGATTGGCCTCGGGGCCACCTCCATTGCTGCAGCTCTGCTGCACGATGTGGTTGAAGACACCGATGTGCCGCTGGACCTCATCCGCAGGGATTTTGGCGAGCGGGTAGCCATCATCGTCAATGGACTCACCAAAATATCGGGGGTATTCGACAAGGACTCCTCCCTGCAGGCGGAGAATTTTCGCAAGATGCTCATCACCCTGTCCGAAGATGTCCGGGTGATCATCATCAAGCTGGCCGACCGTCTGCACAATATGCGTACTCTGGATGCCTTGTCGGAACAGAAACGCTTCAAAATCGCCAGCGAAACCATCTACCTCTACGCTCCCCTGGCGCATCGCATGGGGCTGTATGCCATCAAACAGGAACTTGAGGACCTGAGCCTTAAGTACCGGCATCCGCACATTTATCAGCAGGTGCTACAGCAGGTTCAGGATAACGAAGAAACCCGGGCCCGCATCATTGATGAGTTTGTGGCTCCGGTTCGTGAGAAGCTGACCAGCGCCGGCTATCAGTTCGATATCACCGGGAGGCCCAAGTCCATCTATTCTATTTACTACAAGATGCAGCACAAGGGCATTCCTTTTGAGGAAATTTATGACCTGCTGGCTGTGCGCATCGTGTTTGACCCGGAGCCGGGTATCCCTGAGAAGAACCAGTGCTGGAGTGTGTATTCGCTCATCACGGACCTCTATACCCCAAAACAGGACCGGATCCGGGATTGGGTGAGTCTGCCCAAGGCCAACGGTTATGAGGCCCTGCACGTCACTGTGATGGGCCCCCGTGGTAAATGGGTGGAAGTGCAGATTCGTACCCGTCGCATGGACGAGATTGCCGAGAAGGGCTTTGCCGCCCACTGGAAGTACAAAAACTCTACCCTGCAGCAGGAGTCTGAGCTGGACAAATGGCTGAAGAAGGTTCGGGAGATGCTTAACGAACCCAATGCCGATGCCATTGAGTTTGTGAATGAGTTCAAGATGAATCTGTTCTCCTCGGAGATACAGGTGTTCACGCCCAAAGGACACATCAAAACCCTCCCGGTTAAAGCCACAGCCCTGGATTTTGCCTATGAGATCCATTCTGAGATAGGCAATTCTGCCATGGCTGCCAAGGTAAATTATAAATTGGTGCCGCTCAATCATGTGCTGAACAGCGGCGATCAGGTGGAGATCATCACCTCGGACAAGAAACGTATCCAGCGGGAATGGCTCGATTACGTGGTGACAGCCAAGGCTAAGGGTACCATCATGAATGCCATCAAATCGGAGAACAAGCACCGCACGGAGAAAGGAAAGGAGATGCTCGAAGCCCGTCTGAAGGAATTCAACCTGGCCCCCAGTGCCCGTATTCTCAAGAAGCTCATGGATGCCCATAAGGTGGCCAACAAGGATGAACTGTACAGCAAAATCGGCATGGGATTGGTCGGGCTCGATGACTTGCAGAAGATCTTGCGCAAGAACACGCCCAATAAATGGATTCGCTATTGGCAGCTCCAGATATTTGGGACCAAGTCCAAGCCCTCCAGGGATGTTCAGGAGGCCGGGGATGAGGCGCCTACCGGTGGTGCTCCTGCAGGCCTTGCTGCTTCTGCAACCTCTGCTACTTCGGCCACTTCTGCAGCTTCAACTGCTTCAGCCGGGGACGAGCTCCCTGTCTCGTTCCGCACGGCCCGGTGCTGCAACCCCATCCCTGGCGATGATGTCATTGGCTACAAGTCCCCCGGGGGTGTGGTGAGTATCCACAAGTCCCGTTGTCCCAACGCGGTCAGGATGGTGGCCAACCACGGGGATATGATTGTGCCCGTCAAATGGACGATGTCCACCATCCTTTCCTTCCTGGTACGTATTGAAATCAAGGGGATTGACCGGTACGACATCTATTCGCAGATTACCCGTTCCATTGCCGAAGGCCTCAATGCCAATATCCGAACCATCAACATGTCCGGCCATGATGGTATCTTTGAGGGTATGATAGAGCTCTATGTGCGGAATACCCGCGATTTGGAAAGCCTCATTACCAGGCTTAAGGAGATCAAGGGCATTGAATCCGTCAAACGCCTCGATATCCGGCAGGAGGAGGATACGCCCGAATAGCCGTACTTTTTGTATCTTTGCCCCGATCAATCACGATTCCATGGCCACAGCTTATGTTTCGTTAAACAATGCCTCTATCTATCAGGGTGACCACCTGGTGCTGGTTCACGTGGATTTTAGTGTCCAGCCAGGAGAGATGGTGTATATCATCGGCAGGGTGGGCACCGGAAAGTCAAGTCTGGTGAAGACACTCACCGGAGAGCTTCCCTTGATCACGGGTGAGGGCCACGTGGGGGAATTTGAACTGCACAACCTGCGCCGCCGCCAGATTCCTTTGCTCCGCCGGTCTATGGGGGTGGTATTTCAGGATTTTCAACTCCTGTATGACCGCTCGGTGTACGAGAACCTGGCTTTTGTGCTCAAGGCTACCGGATGGACCCGCAAGGCTGAGATGGATGCCCGGATTGACGAAGTGCTTCATCAAGTGGGCCTGCGGAACAAAGGCTACAAGATGCCCAACCAGATATCCGGCGGGGAACAGCAAAGAGTGGCCATTGCCCGTGCCTTGCTTAACAAGCCCGGGCTGATTCTGGCCGATGAACCCACTGGCAACCTGGACCCTGAGAGCATGAATGAGATCATGAACCTGTTTGTGGATATTTCCCGGCAGGGTACGGCGGTGATCATTGTTACCCACAACTATTCGGTGCTGAAGCGTTTTCCCGCCCGAACCTACAAATGTGACAAGGGACAGATTGCCCAACTGGAACACGAGATTTCGGAGATTGATTTTCACGACCTAATGGAGGGGGATTTCAGCCATGTCGCAACCCGGCCAGTTCCCCTGGAAATACTGAATTCAGAATATGCTGAAAATTGACCAGTTAACGTCCAAGGGCGTTCAGAATTATGTGCAGGTGTGTACCCAGTACTGTGCCTGTCTGGAGCAGTTGGCAGGTGCTGAGGCCTCTGCGTTGTATCTCCGGCTGGTTGAATTGCTGCCTGGTTTGTACCGGGGCAATCTGCGGCTTCCCAAAGTGACGCTTCGCTATGTGCAAGACCCGGAACGCTTTGTTACCGAAAAGCAATATAAAAACCTGCTACGCCAGCTTTCGGCACTCACCGGGCCTCGTGACCGTTTTCCCTTCATCAACTATCCCCACGATGTGGAGAGGCTTGCCATGGCGGATGCTTCCGTGGCAGAGTTGCTCTCGGACATTTATCTGGAGGTGAAGGATTTTGTGAGCCTCTACGGGACGGGTACCCTGGAGGATATGAACGATGCCCTTGCAGAGAACCAGGATACCTTTCGGCAGGAATGGGGCTTGAAGGTCCTCACGGTGCTGAATATTCTGCATCTGTACTGCTTTGGCGAGGCCTCATCCTCACCGGCTGGTGGCTACCATCACGAAGAGCCTTCCCCCGAAGGTTTTGATGCTTCGGAACTCCAGGGATTTGGAACCGAGACGGAATGAGGCCCATGTTTGATTCCAGCATCAGCAAGGACAATCTGAATCTTTTACCTCTGCAGAAATTTCCAGGGGATATTCATATTCTGAACACCCCTGCAGAGGCTGAGGCGGCAGCGGCCTCCTTGCTCCGTGAGCCCTTGTTAGGCTTTGATACCGAAACACGTCCCTCATTCACCCGGGGTACTTCTTATTCGGTGTCTCTGCTGCAGCTGGCTACACACGATCAAGCCTGGCTGTTCCGGCTGCATCACACCGGGCTTACGCCATCGCTCAAAGAGGTTCTGTCGTCGCCCGATATTCTGAAAATTGGCAATTCCCCCAATCAGGATGTGGCCGGGCTGCGTAAGGTGTCCGCATTTGAACCCGGAGGATTTATTGACCTCCAGGTGTTTGTCAATCAGTTTGGCATCGATGACAATGCCCTGGCCAAGATCACCGGCATTGTTCTGGGATTCCGCATTTCTAAAGCCCAGCAGCTCTCCAACTGGGAAGCTCCTGTCCTGAACCGCAGCCAGCAGGATTACGCCTCTACCGACGCCTGGGTTTGTTACGAGATCTACAAAAAACTAACAGCCGTTGTAGATTTCCGCAAAAATCAATAGTTTTGCCGGGCAAAAAAATGAACAATTATTACTAAATTTTCATGAAGGGACTAAAAATCATCGTTTTGGCCAAGCAGGTTCCGGATACCCGCAACGTGGGTAAGGATGCCATGAAAGCCGACGGCACCGTGAACAGAGCGGCCTTGCCGGCCATCTTTAATCCTGAGGACCTCAACGCACTGGAGCAGGCGCTTCGTGTCAAGGACCAGATTCCTGGAGCCACTGTTTCCATCCTGACGATGGGCCCGGGCCGTGCTGCGGAGATTATTCGCGAAGGCCTCTTCAGAGGAGCGGACAATGGTTATTTGCTTACGGACAGAGCTTTTGCCGGCTCGGATACCCTGGCTACCTCCTATGCTCTGGCATGTGCCATCAAGGCGTTGGGTGGTGCCGACCTGATTATTTGCGGCCGTCAGGCCATTGACGGGGATACTGCCCAAGTGGGTCCCCAGGTGGCCGAAAAACTGGGTCTGCCCCAGATTACATATGCCGAAGAAGTGCTTGAGGTAACAACCAAGTCCGTCAAGGTGCGCCGTCGCCTTGACAATGGGGTGGAAACGGTCGAAGGGGCTCTTCCCATGCTGATTACCGTTAACGGAAGCGCGGCTCCCTGTCGTCCCCGCAACGCCTATCTGCTGCAGAAATACAAAAGAGCTGTAACGGTTACGGAGCGTCAGGAAGCATCCAATGACTATATTGAGCTGTACCATGACCGTCCTTACCTGAATATTGTGGAAATGGGTGTGAAAGATATTGATGCCCGTTTGGAAGACCTCGGTTTGCCCGGTTCGCCCACCAAGGTGAAGAAAATCGAGAATGTAGTGTTCCAGACCAAGGAAGCCAAAATCCTTGGCCCTTCGGATGCCAATATCGAGGGGTTGATGATAGAGCTGCTCTCCAACCATACTCTGGGTTAATTTAGTCATATCACACAAAAACAATCAGAATGAACAATATATTCGTTTATTGCGAGTCCGAGCAGGGAGTGGTTGCTGATGTCAGTCTGGAACTGTGTACCAAGGCCCGTAAACTGGCCAACCAGCTCAAGTGCAAGTTGGAAGCAGTGGTGATCGGCACCCGTTTGAAGGGAGTGGAGAAGCAATTGTTTCCTTTTGGTGTGGATGTCGTGCACATTGCCGAAGGCGATGCCCTGGAACCCTATACCACCCTGCCGCACACAGCGATTCTGGTCAAACTCTTTCAGGAGGAGAAACCTCAGATAGCCCTGATGGGGGCAACGGTGATTGGCCGCGACCTGGGACCCCGGGTTTCCAGCGCCCTGCACAGCGGTCTTACCGCCGACTGTACCAGCCTGGAAATCGGTGACCATGAGGAGAAGAAGTCCAACACCGTGTACAAAAATCTGTTGTATCAGATTCGTCCTGCCTTTGGCGGAAACATCATCGCCACCATTATCAATCCCGACTGCCGTCCTCAGATGGCTACCGTGCGCGAAGGGGTGATGAAGAAGGAGGTCTTTTCGGAAACCCATAAGGGTGAGGTGAAGAACATTGATGTCAGCAAGTATGTTACTCCTCAGGATCTTGTGGTGAAAGTGCTGGAACGGCATACCGAAAAGTCCAAGGTGAACATCAAGACATCTCCCATTATCGTCTCCGGAGGATATGGTGTGGGTTCCCGCGAGGGTTTTCAGCAGCTTTTTGAGCTGGCCTCGGTGATCGGAGCGGAGGTAGGTGCCTCTCGTGCTGCCGTGGATGCCGGCTTTGCCGACCACGACCGCCAGATTGGCCAGACCGGTGTTACCGTTCGTCCCAAACTGTACATCGCCTGTGGAATCTCAGGCCAGGTGCAGCACACCGCCGGTATGCAGGAAAGCTCCATGATCATTTCGATCAACAACGACCCTGAGGCGCCCATCAACAAGATAGCCGATTATGTCATCCTGGGTGATGTCAGCGATGTGGTAGCCAAAATGATCAAGTATTACAAGAAGAACTCCAAATAATCCAAGGAAATGGCCAATTTTTACACAGACAATCCGGACCTGAAGTTCCATCTGACGCACCCCCTGATGAAGAAAATTATCGCTCTCAGGGAGCGTAACTTTGCCGATAAAGATACCTACGACTATGCTCCTGTGGATTTTGAGGACACTTTGGACAGCTATGACAAGGTGCTCCAGGTGATTGGAGAGATATGCGGGGAGATTATCGGGCCCAATGCTGCCGGAGTGGACGAAGAAGGTCCCAAGGTGGTGAACAACCGGGTAGTGTACGCTCCCGGGACGGCTCTGAATCTTCAGGCCCTCCGTCAGGCCGGGTTAACAGGCATGACCCTTCCCCGGCGTTTTGGCGGGCTCAATTTCTGTGCTGTGCCTTATACCATGGCCGCAGACCTGGTCAGCCGTGCCGATGCCGGATTTGTGAATATCTGGGGATTGCAGGAGTGTGCCGAGACCATCAATGAGTTTGCTGATGACGACCAAAAGCAGCGGTTCCTGCCCCGGGTTTCCCAGGGTGAAACCTGCGCTATGTCGCTCACCGAGCCCGATGCCGGCAGTGACCTGCAGGCTGTTCAGCTTCGTGCCACGCAGCGCGACGGAAAGTGGTTCCTCAACGGGGTGAAGCGCTTTATCACCAATGGAGACGGAGACATCTCCCTGGTGCTGGCCCGTTCGGAAGAGGGTACCAACGATGGCCGCGGTCTTTCGATGTTTATCTACGACAAGCGCAACGGGGGCATGAAGGTGCGCCGAATTGAGCATAAGATGGGGATTGTAGGTTCTCCTACCTGCGAACTGGTTTTCAAAGATGCTCCTGCTGAGTTGGTTGGTCAGCGTCGTTTGGGCCTGATTAAGTACGTGATGTCCCTGATGAACGGGGCCCGGCTTGGGGTGATTGCCCAGTCTGTGGGTGTTTCGGAGGCTGCCTACCGCGAAGCCCTTGCCTATGCCCGCGAACGTCGCCAGTTTGGCAAGGCCATCATTGAGTTTCCGGCCGTGTACGAGATGCTCTCGAACATGAAGGCTCGTCTGGATGCCTCACGTTCCATCCTGTATGAAACCTGCCGCTTTGTGGATATGTACAAGACCTATGCCCACATCAGTGAGGAAAGGTCCCTCACCGCTGAGGAGCGCGAAGAGATGAAGATGTACCAGCGTCTGGCCGATGTCTTTACCCCCCTGGGCAAGGGCATGAGCAGTGAGTATGCCAACCAGATTGCCTATGAGGCCATCCAGATTCACGGTGGCTCGGGGTTCATGAAAGACTATCCCGTGGAGCGCATCTACCGCGATGCCCGCATCACATCCATCTACGAAGGAACCACCCAGCTCCAGGTCGTTGCTGCCATACGCGGAGTCACCACTGGTGTCTTCCTCAAGCAGATTCAGGCCTATCAAAACACTGAAATCAACCCGGAACTGGACAGCTTCCGCAGGATGCTCATGGATATGACCGTGGAATACGAACAGGCGGTGGCCGAGGTTCTGGAAGTGAAAAACAACGAATATCTGGATTTCCACGCCCGCAGGCTGGTGGAGATGGCCGGGAACATCATCATGGGTTATCTGTTGGTGCTGGACAGCAACCGGAACAGTGCCTTCACCAAATCGGCCGACATCTTCCTCAAGCATGCTGAAGCCGACAACAAGGCCAAGGCCGATTACATCCGGAACTTCACCATGGACGATCTGGGCTACTTCAAATACGAAGCCAGCGCTCCCGAGTACAGCAGCACCCCGGAATAAACCCGGCGCTGTTTCTGAACTCACGTGCCTCCGGGAATTATCCCGGCCTCAGGGCCCGATCAGACCGATCGGGCCTTTTCTATGCCCGGGGATTGGTGCGGATGCTGGAGAATAATTGCAAGTACTCATCGAATGCATACACTCTTCCTCTTTGAGCTCCGGTAATTTCCTTAAGAATTCCTGCCTTTTCCATGGTTGCAATGGTTTTGTAGGCGCTCACCGATGATTTTTTTGTGATGCTCACCACATCGTTGATGTCCACTACGGGGCGCACATACATACTGTCAATGACCTTTCGTATGTCTGTTGCCCGTGACTTCATGGATTTGAGTCTTTGATCCACAGACTTCTGAAGTTTCATGATGCCCTCAAAAGTTTGCACTCCCTGTTTGGCCGTCTCTATAATTCCGGTTAGGAAGAACCGGAGCCACTGATCCATATCGTCATGAGTCCGAACCCGCATCAAATTGTCGTAGTAAAGAGTTCGGTGCTTCTCAAAAAAATCCGACAGATACAGAATAGGTTTCTTAAGAATACCCTCACTGACCAGATAAAGTGGAACCATTAGCCTCCCCACACGTCCGTTACCGTCAAGAAAAGGGTGAATGGTCTCGAACTGGTAATGGATGATAGCAATCTTTATTAGGTCGGGAACAGGATATTTTGGTTCGTTGGCGAAATGTTCCAGATCACTCATTAGGTCGCCCAAGGCAGTGTGGGGGGGCGGAATGAACCGGGCATCTGTCAGGGAGGCACCCCCAATCCAGTTCTGGCTATTCCGGAATTCTCCGGGGCGTTTATGGGCGCCCCGTACACCCTGCAGCAGCATTTGATGCGCCCGTTTTATGAGACGGCTGGAGAAAGGAAGTTGATTCAGTTCCTGAACGGCAATATTCATAGCCGCGATGTAATTCTGAACTTCTTCCCAGTCATCTCTGGATTGAGACAATACATCTTCCTTTTTCAGAAAGGCTTCCTCCATCGTGGTCTGCGTCCCTTCTATCCGGGCAGACAGGGTTGCCTCCTTGGCTATGTGCATACTGATGTAAAGATCGATGTTCACGAATTCAGAGAACATGTCCAATTTCCCCAACTGTCTGTCTGCCTGGCTTAATAGTTGGACAACCTCCATGTTGTCAATCGTCCAGGCCCTATTGATTGTGCTGGGGATAAACGCCTTGTATAATCCCTGTTGCACGAAGTTGCCTGCTTTATAATTCTTCATAGCTCAATTATTTTGTATTTAGCCTTAAATAGCGGCGGTGCTAAGTTAATGTTTTTATTCAAAAGCTTAATTAGTGATTATGATAAGTTAATGTTTCTCTAGAAAATCTTAATTAGCGAACAGAGCCAGTTAAGTCAGTTTTTTTGTATCTTGGCTGACCATATCCTGAAAATCTGTTTGCTATGAATCTTCTTCTTTCCCGGCTCTTGCTCTTTGTTGGTTTGTTGCTGCCTTTCGGAGCCTTCCCGGCTGTGCCGGCTCTGGTGCTGCCCCAGGTTGTCCAACCTGTGTTTCCGGCATATCAGGTGTCTATTGTGGACTTTGGGGCAGTTCCGGACGGCAAAACCCTCTGTAGTCCTGCCATCAACAAGGCCATCGAGGACTGTGCAGCCAAGGGCGGTGGAACCGTGCTCATACCCAAAGGGCTCTGGCTTACCGGCCCCATCTATTTGAAGAGCAAGGTGCGTCTGCACACCGAAGAGGGCGCTCTGGTGCGATTCTCAACCGATTACAGCCTGTATCCTCTTGTGGAGACCTCCTTTGAGGGTCTGGACACCAAACGGTGCACTTCACCCATCACCGGACGCAACCTCACTGATGTAGCCATTACCGGTAAGGGTATCTTTGATGGGAGCGGGGAAGCCTGGCGTCCCGTCAAGAAATCCAAGCTTACCCAGTCTCAGTGGGACAAGTTGCTCCGGAGCGGGGGCGTGGTCAATGCCAAGGGGGATATATGGTATCCCAATGAGGGTGCTTTGAAGGGTGTGTCCGGAGCCAACATGAATGTTCCCGGCCAGAACTTGACCGATGCCCAGCTTGAGGAAATCAAGGGCTTTCTGCGCCCGGTGATGGTCAGCATCGTCAGTTCCAAACGGGTCCTGCTCGAAGGGGTCACCTTCCAGAACTCTCCCGCATGGTGTGTGCATCCCTTGATGTGCGAGGACATCACCCTGCGCAACCTGACCATACGGAACCCCTGGTATTCCCAGAACGGAGACGGTATGGACCTGGAATCGTGCAAGAACGGGATTGTGGAAAACTGCAGGCTGGATGTGGGTGACGATGCTATCTGTATCAAGTCGGGTAAGGATGAAGTAGGACGCAAACGCGGGATTCCTACCGAGAACATCACGGTGCGCAATTGCATTGTTTATCACGGGCATGGCGGTTTTACCGTGGGCAGCGAGATGTCCGGAGGTGTCCGGAATATTCTCGTTCAGGACTGTACCTTCATGGGTACCGATGTGGGCTTGCGCTTCAAAAGCAATCGCGGCCGGGGCGGCGTGGTAGAGAATATCCATATTGAGAACATCCGGATGGTGGATATTCCCGGCGAAGCCCTGCTGTTCGACCTGTATTACATGACCGGTTCAACGGAAAAGGGCGTCGCCCGTGCGGTGGACATTACTACGCCTCAGTTTAAGAATATTTTTATCAGCCAGATTGTGTGCCGGGGCGCCGGGAGAGCCGTGTTGCTACAGGGACTTCCTGAAATGCCCTTGAGCAATGTGCGTCTCAAAGATGTGGACATCACCGCAACCAGTGGGCTGCTGAGTGATTTTGTGCAGGGTCTGGAACTCGACAATGTCCGGATTCAGGCTTTACAGGGAAACCCGCTGACCATCACAAACACTACCGGTTTGGTCAGTAAATAATACTGCCTATGAAAACGTTTTGTTCTGTCCTCCTTGTGGCCGGGTGTCTCTGGTGTGCCGATGCTTTGGGCGCCAAAACCCGGGTGCTGACCGTGTCGCTCGACGGCACTTCGGATTATCCTACCATTCAGGCAGCTGTCAATGCTGTTGCGGATTCCAGCGAAGACCGCACCCTTATTATGGTGCGCAACGGCCAGTATGTGGAAAAACTGGTCGTTCCAGCCTCCAAACAAAACATCACCCTGGTAGGAGAGGACCGATACAAAACCGTGATTATCTGGGATGATCATGTGGGAAGGGGCAATATCGGAACCTCCACCTCCTATACCATGTACGTGGCCGGCGACGGATTCATTGCCCGGGATCTCTCGATCGTCAATAATGCCGGACCGGTAGGGCAGGCGGTGGCCCTGCATGTGGTTGCCGATCGCTGTGTGATCGATAATTGCTCCATCCTGGGGAATCAGGACACCCTCTACGCCAACGGTGACGGGAAACGCCAGTTCTACAACGAGTGTTTTATTGACGGAACCACCGACTTCATCTTTGGCTCGGCTACTGCGGTTTTTCTGGGATGTGAATTACATTCCAAGAAGAACTCTTATGTTACGGCGGCCTCCACATCCCAGAACCAGACTTATGGCTATGTGTTTATGTCCTGCCGGCTCTCTTCCGATCCGGATGTGGACCAGGTGTATCTGGGACGTCCCTGGCGGGACTATGCCATGGTCACTTTGATGCATTGTGTGCTGGGGAAGCACATTCGTTCCGAAGGATGGCATAACTGGAGCCAGCCGGCGCGTGAGCAAACAGCCCGTTACCGTGAGTACAAGAATTCAGGGCCAGGCGCCAACGCCGAAGGCCGGGTTGCCTGGTCCGCTCAGTTAACGGACAAGGAGGCTGCCACATACACCCACAAGAATATCTTTGGCAAGTGGAAGCCCCTTGCGGATATTGAAGACACGGACAAATTACTCAAGAAACTTTAGGCGTGTCAGGATAGTCTGGATTTGTAATCCTCGTAGGAGAATGTACGGAGAACCTCATAGTTTCCGCTGAGGGTCCGTACCGCCAGGGCGGGGTGAGCCACTCCGTTGAAGGTGGTGGTCTTCACCATGGTGTAGTGGATCATATCCTCAAAAACAATGCGCTCTCCTACAGCCAGTTCGTGGTCAAAACTCCAGTCGCCCACATAATCCCCGGCCAGGCAGCTGTTGCCTCCCATCCGATACACCTTGTGCCCCGCCCGGGCATCGGTGGCCCCGTCGGCAGCTTTGTCAGAGACTTGGCCGGCTGTTTGTCCGGTTGCTTCGTCGGTGGCACCTGATATCCGGGGCTTGTAGGGCATTTCCAGACAATCGGGCATGTGGGCGGTGAACGAAACATTCAGAATGGCTGTCCTGATTCCGTGGTTTTCCACGATGTCCTCCACCCGGGCTACCAGCACCCCTGTTTCCCAGGCAAAAGCGGAGCCGGGTTCCAGAATAACCTCCAGCCCGGGATGTCTTCCCCGGAATGCCCTGAGGGTATGGATCAGCAGTGGAATATCGTAGTCCTGCCGGGTCATCAGATGCCCCCCGCCCAGGTTGATCCACCGTAACTGGTCCAGCCACGCCCCCGAACGGCTTTCAATAGCCTCAATCAGGCGGGCAGTCTCTTCGGCCGGGGATTCGCACAAGGCATGGATATGAAGCCCTTCGATGCCCTCCGGAAGCTCTTCGGGAAGACCCGATGCGGGAATCCCCAGACGGGATCCCGGGCTGCATGGATTGTACAGTTCGGTGGCAACTTTGGAATATTCGGGGTTGAAACGCAGTCCCATGGATACCTCCGGACGCCCGGGAGCAACGGATTTGTTAAAATCCCTGACCATCGTCTCAAACCTGCGAAACTGAGTCAGGGAGTTAAAGGTCACGTGGCTGCTGCAGGCCAATAGCTCAGCGAAGGTGGCTTCGTCGTAGGCTGGGGAATAGGTGTGCGCCAGAGTGTGCATCTCTTCTGTGGCCAACCTGGCTTCCCATAGGGAACTGGCTGAGGCCCCGCCGACATATTCCCGAACTACCGGGAAGACACCCCACATGGAGAAGCCTTTGAAAGCGGGAATAATCCGAACCCCGGCTTCGCGGGCTACGCGGGCAATGAGCGTGAGATTCCTGCGCAGCAGGGCCTCATCGAGAATATAAGCAGGGCAGGGTGCCTGAGAATAGTCTGTCATGGTTGTGTTCCTGTGGCGCAAATATACGGAATTATGCTGTCCCCCAACTCCTCCCGCTCTCTGAGATTCTGTAGAGGCCATTGCGTTTGATGAGAAATAATGTTACATTTGGCAACTAACATTTATTCTTTCACCGGAGGATTGCCCATGGCCTTTGGAAAACATTTCTTCCCCCCGCAACGCAGAGCCCTTTGGTCCGAGGTGAGCCGGGAACTCGGTGCTGAGTTTATTCGTGGCGGAGTCTGGAAGTCCGACCGTATTGTGGCACGCCTGCAACAGTGGGAAATCGTGATGGATGCCTACACGGTGCATACCGGACAGGTCATGATGGAATATACCCGCTTTCGTGCTCCTTTTGTCAGCACCGATGGCATTCGGTTCCGTGTGTATCGTAAGGGGTTCCTGAACTGGTTGCGCCTCTTATTCAGCCGGAACGATATTCAGGTGGGCGTTCCGGAGTTTGATGATGCCTTTGTCATTCACGGAAACCGACCCGAGACCCTCTCGAGGTTCTTTGCAAACGCTGAAATCCGCAATTTGCTCTCGGTGCACAAGCGTTTTGATTTCAAAATACTCGATGATGAGGGATGGCTGGGTTCCAAATTCCCCCAGGGGGTGGATGAATTGTATTTTGAAGTCTCGGGGGCTATGCGCGACAAACAACTCATCAAGGCTGTTTTCTCGCTCCTTTCGGTGTCCCTGAAGCAACTGGTCGCCATTGGCTCAGCGCAGACTGCTGCCACCGGAGTCGTCCTAAAGTGAACGGGACCTTTTGTCTGGCAGATAGTCGGGCATCACATTGTGCATGGCCTGCAACATACTCCGGGTTGCCCTGGGGTTCATTTCCCTGAACTGATTCAGTATCTCCTTCATCCCGGAGCGGTGCGAGGATTCTTCGTGCGGACAGGCGTGGGTTACCGCCTGGTATCCCCTCAGGGATGCATAGTGCTCCATATCCGATTCTTCGATCAGGAATAAAGGCCTGATCAGCGTCATGTCAAAAGAGTTCATCCTGAGCAGGGGCGGGATGGTGCTCAGGGAGCCTTGAAACACCTGGTTCATCAGGAAGGTTTGCAGCACGTCGTCCAGATGGTGACCGAGAGCGATTTTATTACATCCGGTTTCCCGGGCGAAGGCAAACAAGGCCTTTCTTCGTTCCCAGGAACACAGAAAACAGGGAGGTTTTTTGCCCCTGGGCTGAGCCCATGGACAGGGGATGGTAAGGATGTGGAGGGGGATATCCCAGGAATGCATGAGTGCCTCCACTTGATTCCGGTCCATCCGGTAGGGATCTCCTTCCATCGCTACATGAAGCCCCTGTACCTGAATGGAGGGCTTCGCAGCCTTCATTTTCCGGGCCAGCACCTCTGCCAGCACCAGGGAGTCCTTCCCTCCGGAGATGCCCACAAGAATCCGGTCGTTGTCTTCAAGCAGGGCATAATCGCGCATGGCCTTCCAGGCTCGCTTGTAGATTTGTTCAAAGCTACGCGAAGCTTCTTCAGAGGAGCTGCTTCCCTGTTCAGATACGTCCGATACTGCCATGAAGGGGCTTAGAGCTCCAGATTTTGGTCATGAATCTCCTTCCAGGGCAGACCATGGAGGTTGAGCTGTTCCATGAACGGATCCGGATCGAATTCTTCCACATTGAACACCCCGGGCTGCTTCCAGGCACCGGTGAGGTACATCATGGCCCCGATCATAGCCGGGACACCGGTGGTGTAACTCACAGCCTGAGTGCCGGTTTCCCTGAAGGCCGCCTCGTGGCTGCAGTTGTTGTACACATAGTAGGTCTTTTCCCGGCCACCACGCAGTCCGCGGATGCGGCATCCAATGGAAGTCCATCCCTTGTAGTTTTCGCCCAGATCTACAGGGTTAGGCAACACCGCCTTGAGGAACTGAATGGGGATGATTTCGATGCCTTCGTACACCACGGGATCAATGCGGGCCATCCCGATGTTTTGAATCACCCTCAGATGGGTGAGGTACTCCTGCCCAAAAGTCATCCAAAAGCGGGCCCGCTTGATGGTGGGGAAGTTCTTAACCAGTGACTCCAGCTCCTCGTGGTAAATAAGATAGGACTCTCTGGACCCAATTTCGGGGTACTTCAGGGGCATATGGATCTCGTGAGGTTCCGTCTCCACCCAGCGGCCATGTTCAAAATACTTCCCTCTCTGGGTGACTTCCCGGATGTTGATCTCAGGATTGAAATTGGTGGCAAAGGGCCGCCCATGATCCCCGGCATTGCAGTCCACAATGTCCAGATAGTGAATCTCGTCAAAATGGTGTTTGGCTGCGTAAGCGGTGAACACTCCAGTTACCCCCGGGTCGAATCCACACCCCAGAATGGCTGTCAACCCGGCCTTTTTGAAACGATCCTGATAGGCCCACTGCCATTTGTATTCAAACTTGGCTTCATCTTTGGGCTCATAATTGGCGGTATCCAGATAGCTCACCCCTGTTTCGAGGCAGGCATCCATGATGGTCAGATCCTGATAAGGAAGAGCCACATTCACCACAAGGTCGGGCTGAAAGGAGCGGATGAGTTTCACCAGGTCCTTCACCTTGTCGGCATCCACCTGGGCGGTCCTGATGTGGGGCTTGCCGATGGCAGCGGCAATGGCATCACACTTCGACCGGGTGCGGCTGGCGATCATAATCTCGCTGAAAACCGAAGGTACGGATGCCATCTTGTGTGCAACTACAGTGCCAACCCCTCCGGCGCCAATCATCAATACTTTACTCATGCTATTGAATTCAAAATGAAGACTCCATTAAAGGCCGGAGTAACCCGGCCATTTCCTGCTGCATTTCGCGGGCACGCTCCGCGGCCGTTTCGGCAAAATGTTCCGAGCTGTCTCCGTAGAGGATGGCTCTGGAAGAATTCACCAGCAGCCCGCATTGGCGGTTCATTCCGTAACGGGCTACCTCCTGCAGGCTTCCGCCCTGGGCACCCACGCCCGGAACCAACAGAAAGTGGTCCGGGACAATGGCCCGAACCCTTTGCAGCATCTCGGCACGGGTAGCTCCCACCACGAACATCATCTGGTCTGGCGAAGCCCAGCCTGAGGCTGTTCGCAACACCCGTTCAAAAAGACACTCGCCGGTGGCGTGATCTTCCAGAAACTGAAAATCCGCTGCCCCCTCGTTGGATGTCAGCGCCAGCACAATCACCTGCTTTCCGGGGTATTTCAAAAAAGGCTTCACGGAATCGCTACCCATGTAGGGGGCGACCGTTACGGCATCACAGTCCATCACTTCGAACACCGACCGGGCATACATCCCGGCGGTATTGCCGATATCTCCCCGCTTGGCATCGGCAATCACCAGTACTTCAGGGTGATTCTTCTTCAGGTAGGCCACTGTACGCTCCAGGCTCTGCATGCCCTTCCATCCTCTGGCCTCATAGAAAGCCAGATTGGGCTTGTACGCGACGGTGTAGGCAACTGTGGCATCAATAATTCTTTGATTGAACGCAAAAACCGGGTCTGGTTCGGACAGCACACAGGACGGCAGTTTGTCTGCCTGGGTGTCCAGCCCGATGCACAGAAAGCTCTGCTTGGCCAGGATGTGTTGAAACAGGGTCTGGTTCATGGGTTGTGGGTACACAGGTCAGCAGCCAAGTTCTTTCAGGGCCTGGATGACAGAATGTTCGATGTCCTTCAGGATCTGCCCGCCCTGCTGCTTTTGAAAGGGCTCCCCGGTGATGTTTTCATACAACTCAATATATCGGTCGGATACCTCTGCTACATAGGCATCAGTCATCTCGGGCACTTGCTGGTTGGCTTGTCCCTGAAATCCATTGGCAATCAGCCATTGGCGCACAAACTCCTTGGAGAGTTGGCGCTGGGGTTCGCCAGCTGCGAGCCTTTCGGTGTACCCGGCCTTGTAGAAATAACGAGAGGAATCAGGCGTGTGGATTTCGTCAATCAGGTAGATTTTTCCATCCTTTTTTCCGAACTCGTATTTGGTGTCCACCAACAACAACCCTTTTTCCTCAGCCATTTGCGAACCCCGTTCAAAAAGGGCCCGGGTGTACTGTTCCAGCAGGTCGTAGTCTTCTTTCGAAACAATGTCCTGAGCGAGGATTTCCTCACGGGAGATATCCAGGTCATGCCCCTCGCTGGCCTTGGTAGTCGGGGTGATAATGGGCTGATCAAACTTTTGGTTTTCCTTCATACCCTCGGGTATGGGAATGCCGCATATACTCCGTTTCCCGGACTTATATTCACGCCAGGCATGTCCGGTGAGGTAGCCACGGATAACCATCTCCACTTTGAAAGCATCGCACATATGCCCGATGGTGACCATAGGGTGGGGGGAGGCAATTTTCCAGTTGGGGACAATGTCGCGGGTAGCATCCAGAAATTTGGAGGCAATCTGGTTGAGTACCTGTCCCTTGAAGGGAATTCCCCGGGGAAGGACGACATCAAAGGCCGAGATGCGGTCGGTCACGACCATAACCAGCCATTGATTCTGAATGTTGTACACATCCCGTACCTTGCCAACATAGAGGTTTTTCTGGCCCGGGAAAGAGAAGCCGGTTTTCACAATTGCATCGTTCATGGTGCAGGTCTTTGAGGTTTGTTCAGGAGTCAAATTTCGTTGTTTTTCCGCAGATTGCCAAGCCTTGTATGCCTCAATGATGTGCTTGACCAGTTTGTGACGGATGATGTCCCGGTTGTCAAAGTGAACTATTGAGATGCCGGGGATGTCCTTAAGCATTTTCAGGGCGGGCACCAGTCCGGAGTCCTTGGGGTGGGGCAGGTCTATCTGGGTGATGTCTCCGGTGACGATAAATTTGGCGTTGCGGCCCATTCGGGTGAGAAACATCTTGAGTTGGCTTGAAGTGGCATTCTGAGCTTCGTCGAGGATGACAAAGGCGTGGTCGAGGGTACGGCCGCGCATATACGCCAGCGGAGCAATCTGGATGGTGCCTTCGGTGATGTGTCCTTCCAGCTTGCGGGCAGGAATCATATCATCCAGAGCATCGTATAGTGGCTGCAGGTAAGGGTCCAGCTTTTCCTTCATGTCTCCGGGGAGAAAACCCAGTTTTTCCCCTGCCTCAACAGCGGGACGGGTCAGTATAATTTTCTTGACAGCCTTGTTTTTGAATGCTTTCACTG
>DFUR01000080.1:2467-22878 GCA_002380425.1 Bacteroidales bacterium UBA4181 | reverse complement strand
TCTTAGGTGTGTCGAACGAAAAATCCTCAACGACCAAAATCTGATCGTTCTTGGCTTTATAACTCAAAGCCGAAACACGGGCCAGCCGCTTGACTTTCTTGTTTAGTTTGAAAGAATAATCTCTGGGCTCAGGACCGAAAATCCGGCCACCGCCCACAAAAACAGGCGATTTCAAACTCCCTGCGCGGGCTCCGCCGGTACCCTTCTGCCGCTTGATCTTGCGGGTACTGCGGTTCACTTCGGCACGGCCTTTGGCCTTATGGGTTCCCTGACGCTGGTTGGCCAGGTATTGTTTCACATCCAGATAGATGGCATGATCATTGGGCTCTACCCCAAAAATGGAATCATCCAGGGTCACTTTACGACCGGTATCCTTCCCTTGAGTGGTTAATACAGCAACTTCCATCAGTACTCGAGAATTAAAAATGAACCATTGGATCCGGGTACAGACCCCTTAACTAACAACAGGTTTTGCTCCTTCATTACCCTGACCACTTCCAGATTGGTCACTTTCACACGGTCCCCGCCGGTTCTTCCGGCCATACGCTTGCCGGGAAATACTCTGGAAGGGAAGGAAGAAGCACCCATAGAACCAGGGGCTCTCAATCGGTTATGCTGGCCGTGGGTGGCTCCGCCAACCCCGCCAAAACCATGACGTTTCATAACTCCCTGGAAACCCTTTCCTTTTGAAGTACCGACCACATCCACAAAGGGGACGGCCTCAAAAAGCTCCAGAGAGATAATGTCACCGGCCTTGTATCCGGCAATGTCTTCCACACGAAATTCAACCACCTTCCTCTTGGGGGTGGTTCCGGCCTTTTTGAAATGGCCCTGCTCTGCCTTGGTGGTGCTTTTCTCCTTTTTTTCTTCAAAGGCAAGCTGAACAGCCTTGTATCCGTCGGTTTCCACCGTCTTCACCTGGGTGATCACACAGGGGCCGGCTTCAATCACCGTACAGGGAATATTCTTTCCATCCTCATCGAAGACAGAAGTCATCCCAACTTTTTTTCCAATCAATCCTGGCATAGTACAATTATTAAGGGTTCGGTAAAGTGGATCTCAGCATGCCTGGCTGATTCCCCACAACTTCATTCGGTCACACTTTGATTTCAACTTCCACACCACTGGGAAGCTCAAGCTTCATCAGAGCATCAATGGTTTTGGGCGTGGAACTGTAAATATCCATCAGCCGCTTGAAAGAACTCAGCTGGAACTGTTCCCGGGACTTCTTGTTCACGAAGGTAGAACGGTTAACCGTAAACACCCGCTTGTGCGTAGGAAGGGGAATGGGACCGCTGACAATGGCTCCGGTGGACTTCACCGTTTTGACAATCTTCTCGGCCGATTTATCCACCAAATTGTGATCGTACGATTTAAGCTTGATTCTGATCTTTTGGCTCATTGCTGTGAATTATAATTATTCTGCTTTTCCTTTAACCTTGGCAATTACATCCTTGGCCAGCGTATCGGACAAGGGTGAATAATGCGAAAACTCCATTGTCGAGGTGGCCCTTCCGGAAGTAATCGTCCGAAGGATGGTCACATAACCAAACATCTCCGAGAGGGGCACCTTAGCCTTCACAACCCGTGCACCACCACGCGACTCCATACCTTCGATCTGTCCACGGCGTTTGTTGATATCCCCGATAACATCGCCCATAGACTCTTCGGGAGTCACCACTTCGACCGACATAATCGGTTCCAGAAGGATAGGACGTGCGTTGCGGCAAGCAGCTTTGAACGCCTGCTTGGCACAAATCTCGAACGAGAGAGAATCGGAGTCCACCGCATGGAAGGAACCATCGAGCAGGTTTACCTTCATGCTGTTCAGGGCAAAACCCGCCAGCACACCGTTAGACATAGCCTCCTTGAAGCCCTTCTCCACGGAGGGAATATACTCCTTGGGGATATTGCCGCCCTTGACCGAGTCCACAAACTGAAGGCCAGTAACGCCTTCGTCAGCAGGCCCGACAGTGACAATAATGTCGGCAAATTTTCCACGTCCCCCGGACTGTTTCTTGAACACTTCGCGGTGCTGGTATGTCGCCGTGATTGCTTCCTTGTAGGATACCTGAGGCGCTCCCTGGTTGCACTCCACCTTGAACTCCCTTTTGAGACGATCCAGGATAATCTCCAGATGCAACTCACCCATCCCGCTAATCACTGTCTGACCGGAATCAGCATCAGTCCTGACCTGAAAGGTAGGATCCTCCTCTGCCAGCTTGGAAAGCGCGTTGCCAAGTTTGTCCAGGTCAGCCTGGGTCTTGGGTTCCACAGCCACGCCAATCACGGGATCAGGGAAGGTGATGGACTCCAGAACAATCGGATGGTCCACACCGCAAAGCGTATCTCCGGTACGCAGATCCTTGAATCCGACTACCGCACAGATATCCCCGGCACCACACTGTTCAATAGGGTTCTGCTTGTTGGCATGCATCTGGAACAGACGGGAAATGCGCTCTTTTTTCCCCGTACGGGTGTTGAGCACATAGGAACCACTATCCACAACCCCTGAATACACACGTACAAAAGCCAGCCGGCCCACATAGGGATCGGTGGCAATCTTGAATGCCAATCCGGCCATTGGGGCTTTCACATCAGGCTCCCGAATGATCTCAGCATCGGTGTCCGGATTGATCCCCTTCACGGCACCCTTGTCTATAGGACTGGGCAGGAAGGCCATCACAGCATCGAGCAGTTGCTGTACCCCTTTGTTCTTGAACGCTGAACCGCACATCATGGGCACAATCACCTGCGCAATGGTGGCGGTACGGATGGCCGTACGAATCTCATCGGGGGTGATCGAGTCCGGATCATCAAAAAACCGCTCCAGCAGGGTATCGTCTGTTTCAGCCACAGCTTCAATCAGGCGAGCCCTCCACTCAGCGGCTTCTTCGCGCAGTTGGGCAGGAATTTCCACAATGTCGAACTTGGTCCCCTTGGGATCGTCCGTCCAAACAATGGCTTTGTTATCAATAAGATCAACCACCCCACAGAATTTCTCTTCACTCCCGATGGGAATCTGAAGAGGAACCGGGTTGGCTTTAAGTTTGTCCTTGACTTGCTGAACAACGCTGAAAAAATCAGCACCGTTTCGGTCCATCTTGTTCACAAAGCCAATGCGCGGTACGCGGTATTTCTCAGCCTGACGCCAAACGGTCTCCGACTGAGGCTCCACACCACCGACAGCACAGAACAGGGCAACGGCCCCATCCAGAATACGCAGGGAACGTTCTACCTCCACGGTAAAATCAACGTGCCCCGGAGTGTCGATGATATTGACTTTGTATTCAGTGTCCCTGTAGCTCCACTTCGCAGTGGTGGCTGCAGAGGTAATGGTGATGCCCCGCTCCTGCTCCTGCTCCATCCAGTCCATGGTCGCAGTCCCTTCGTGGGTCTCGCCAATCTTGTAGTTGACGCCGGTATAGTACAATATCCTCTCGGTTGTTGTAGTCTTGCCCGCGTCAATATGGGCCATGATACCAATATTCCTGGTATATCTTAAATCTTTACTCATTTAGTTTGTCCGTCTGTTTCGGGCGATTAAAATCTAAAATGGGAGAAGGCCTTGTTGGCTTCTGCCATCCTGTGCATATCCTCTTTGCGTTTAAAAGCCCCGCCTTCCTCGTTGAAGGCAGCCATAATCTCGGCAGCGAGCTTGTCACTCATCGACTTTCCGCTCCGACTCCGAGCGTACTGAATCATATTCTTCATACTGATCGATATCTTCCGATCAGGACGCACTTCCATAGGAACCTGAAAGGTTGCACCTCCCACACGGCGGCTCTTCACTTCCACCTGAGGGGTTACATTCTCCAGGGCCTTTCTCCAGATATCCAGCGGAGCCTTTTCAAGCTCCGAGGCCTTTTTCTCGATATTACGCATAGCCCCGTAAAAAATGGAGTAAGCAGTGGTCTTTTTGCCATCCAGCATCAGGTTGTTCACAAACCTAGTCACCAGTACATCATTATAAATGGGATCTGGCAGTAATATCCGTTTTTTAGGCTTTGACTTACGCATCTCTGTGTCTCTCTATAAATGATTTCTTATTTTTTTCCTTTTCCTGCGGGAGCTGCAGCAGCACCCTTTTTGGGCCTCTTGGCTCCATACAGCGAACGACCCTGCTTGCGGCCATCCACACCGGAAGTATCCAGTGCACCGCGGATGATATGATAACGCACACCGGGAAGATCCTTGATCTTGCCGCCACGAATCAGCACAATAGAGTGCTCCTGAAGGTTGTGCCCTTCGCCGGGAATGTAGGAGTTCACCTCCTTCCCGTTGGTCAGCCGCACCCTGGCCACTTTACGCATGGCAGAGTTCGGTTTCTTGGGGGTTGTGGTATATACACGGACGCACACCCCGCGACGTTGCGGACACGAATCCAGTGCAGGCGATTTGCTTTTGTCCACCAGCTGGGTCCTACCTTTTCTTACTAGTTGCTGAATTGTCGGCATAAAGACTTTAACTATACGGTTTACAATTACTTCCAAAAAATGGACTGCAAAGGTATTTGTTTTTTTTGTAAAACCAACAAATTTACCCCCTGAGGTGTCTTTTTTTCAGAAGATTCCGCCATCTCCCCGACCCGGACATCCGGTTGGTGAAAACCAAACCGGCCATGGCCTCGGAAAAAAGCGCACAAATGTACAAAACAATTTGGCCTGTGCGCGCTGCTACAGAATATATTTCAAAAAAAAATGCCCCCTTTCGGGAGCATTCGGGTGGAAGAGCGGATTCGAACCGCCGACATCCAGAACCACAATCTGGCGCTCTAACCAGCTGAGCTACATCCACCATTTTGAGGCTGCAAATGTAACAATATTTTTTCCTCAAAAACAAATATTCCCCGCAAAAATCTTTCCTTATATTTGCAGCCAGAGGCCCGGATTTGCTTCATTTCCATAACCCCCACACAGCGTGGCTATTTCTGCCAAACTCAACACAATCTTTGGACTTCAGGTATTTCAGTTCCTGAGGTTCTTGCTGTTCTTCATCGTCAGCATTGTGGTGACTAAGTTCAACTTGCCCTTGAAGGACATCAGTGACTGGGAAATGTTCACCTTCATCAGTTCCGCGCTCAGCTATTTCTGGGTCACTGGCATCATTCAGGCCTTCCTGCCCCTGTACAAAAGGAACCGGGCCTTTTTGTTGCACGAGCGTATTCCCGGCAAATCTCCGGAGCTATTCAATGCCTTCCTGCTGCTCTGTGCTTTCAGCCTGGTCTTTGTGGCGCTGATATTCTTCACAGCATCGAACTTCTCCGTATTTTGGAAGGGAACCGGGGAATTGCCCTATCCGGGGATGCTGGCCGTTTACTTTTTCACCAGCAACACGACCCCCCTGATTGAGTATATTTATCTGCTCAACAACGCACCGAGAAAGTTGCTGCGCTACGGATACCTGTCCTTCCTGGCTCAACTGGCGGCTGTGTGCATTCCCATAGCTCTCGGGTTCGGCATTGAGTGCGCCATTTGCGGCCTCACCGGAGTGACCGTCCTGCGGTTTCTGTGGCTGCTGAGACTTCTGGTAAAATACTCCGAGTTCAAGGTTTCCCTGCCCTTTCTCCGAAACCATCTGTACGTGGGCTATCCGGTCATCATCAGCACCTTGCTCAGCGGATCCTCCCAGTACATTGACGGGTTTATTGCCTCCTTTGTGCTCAACCAAGAGCGATTTGCCATCTTCAGATACGGCTGCAAAGAGCTTCCCTTTGTGGTGGTGATGACCACAGCCCTGAACAATGCCCTGTTGCCCTCTTTCTCCGTAAAAAGAGACATCCCGTACATTCTCAGCGAAATTAAGCGACGATCTCTGCGTCAGATGCACATCCTGTACCCGGTGTCCATCCTGATGATGATCTTTAGTGACTTTCTGTTCCGTAGGGTGTTCTTCAATGAATCCTTCGACGCCAGTGCCGACGTGTTCATGGTGTACCAGTTGATGATTATCAGCCGCATCGTGTACCCCCAGACCATTCTGATGGGTCTGAAGATGAACAACCTGCTGATGCGGGCAGCCATTCTGGAGATTGTCCTGCATATCGGGGCCAGTCTGATATTCGTACAGTTCTACGGGGCTACCGGTATTCCGCTGGGTTCCGGACTGGTACATATCGTGGAGAAGCTGGTGCTCATATATTATGTGTACCGCAGGCTGGGTATCGCCCCGCGACAATACATAAACATTAAGTGGTACCTGTTTTACAGCATCATCATCGGAATCGTTTTCGTACTCATAGACCACAAGGTCATCAATATTATCTGACATGGCCACACACATTGCAGTCGCCGGAAATATCGGGGCCGGCAAAACCACCCTGACGGGTATGCTGGCAGACCACTATCAATGGACACCTCTGTATGAGGAGGTAGACGAAAATCCTTACCTGGTGGACTTTTACGAAGACATGCGGCGGTGGTCCTTCAACCTGCAGATATTTTTTCTGGACTCCCGGTTCCGGCAGATACTCAATATCCGTCAATCGCAGGGGACCATCATCCAGGACCGGACTATCTACGAAGATGCTTACATCTTTGCCACCAACCTGCACTCCATGGGGCTGATGTCCAGTCGGGATTTTGACTCTTACCGGAATCTGTTTGAAGGCATCACCAGCCTGGTGCGCCCCCCGGAACTCATTATCTATCTTAAGGCATCCGTTCCGACTCTGGTGCGGCAGATTCAAAAAAGGGGGCGGGAATACGAAAGTTCCATCCGGCTGGATTACCTCTCCCGGCTTAACGAGCACTACGAAAACTGGGTATCCGGTTATACACTGGGGCCGCTGGTAACCATTGACGTGGATTACCTGCACTTTGAAGAAGACCCGGAATCCATGAAGTTCATCCTCAGAGAAGTGGACAAACAGTTGTCACAACAGGGCATAACGAATCGCCTCCCCAAGGTCAGAAAAATAAACAAATGACAAATCCTCCCTGTAGGCTTCAGGGATCTCACCAACCTCCTTGTCATTGTCTTTTGCAAGCAATATTTCACGAATTCCGCTGCGTCGCGCTGCAAGGATTTTCTCCCGGATTCCCCCCACAGGCAGAAGCTTCCCGCGCAGGGTAATCTCTGCTGTCATCGCCAGATGCGGACGCACCTTGCGTCCGGTGAACGCTGAAGCCAGGGCGGTCACCATCGTCACCCCCGCTGAGGGGCCGTCTTTGGGGATGGCACCCTCCGGAACGTGAATATGTACATTGTGGCACATCAGGGACGACTCCCCGAGGGAGAAGAGTTCCGGATGAGACTTGAGATACTCCCAGGCAATGACTGCAGACTCCTTCATCACTTCACCCAAATTCCCGGTCAGTGTGAGTTTTCCATCTCCCTTACTAAGGGCGGCCTCCACATACAGGATCTCACCTCCTGCGGCAGTCCAGGCCAATCCGGTAACCACTCCGGGATAATCATTTCCCGAATATACCTCCGGGGAATACCGTGCCACCCCCAGAATCCCCTGAAGGTCATCAGCAGAAACATCCCGGACATATCCGGAACCCGATGCAATATTGCGGGCAGCATACCGAAGCAGGGACGCAAGCATCTTCTCAAGCGTCCGCACACCGGACTCCCGCGTATAATGGGCGATCACAGCCAGAATGGTTTCATCACTCAGGCTGAACTGACCTTGTCGCACTCCGTGTTCCCGAAACAGGCGGGGCAGGATATGCCGCCGGGCAATCTCCAACTTTTCCTCCGGCAGATAGCCGCCAAGCTCAATCACCTCCATGCGGTCACGCAACGCCGGGGAGAGCGTCGAAAGGGTGTTGGCTGTGGCGATAAACATCACCTTGGAAAGATCGTAGTCCACTTCCAGATAGTTGTCATGGAAGGTGCTGTTCTGCTCCGGGTCCAGCACCTCGAGCAAGGCTGAAGCCGGGTCACCCTGCGCACTGTATCCCACCTTGTCGATTTCATCCAGCACAAACACCGGGTTGGAGGACCTGGCCTTTCGGATGCTCTGGATGATGCGGCCCGGCATCGCCCCAATATAGGTCTTACGATGGCCCCGGATCTCCGACTCATCGTGCAGTCCGCCCAGCGAAATACGGATATACTTCCGCTTGAGCGCCCGGGCTACGGACTTACCCAGAGAGGTCTTGCCCACACCGGGAGGGCCTACAAGACAGAGAATGGGAGTCCGCATATCCCCGCGCAGTTTGAGTACCGCCAGATGCTCCAGAATCCTGTCCTTGACCTTTTCCAGCCCGTAATGGTCCTTATCCAGCACCTCAGACGCAACCTTCATCTGGAACCGGTCGCGGGTGTATTCTCCCCAGGGGAGGTCCAGCATGGTCATCAGATAATTGTGCTGAATGGCGTACTCGGGGGATGCAGGCTGCATCCGCTCCCATTTATTCCATTCTTTGTCAAACACGGAGCGCACCTCGGACGTCCATTTCTTTGCGTCTGCCTGAGCCAGCAAATCCTTTCGTTCCTGTGCCACAGGGTCCTCCCCCAGCTCCTCCTGAATGGTGCGCATCTGCTGCTGGAGCATAAACGCCCGCTGGTTCTGCTCAATATCCGAACGGACCTTGGACTGAATGTCATGCTTTAACTCCAGATACTGAACCTCAGCCAGGAGCAATTCCAGCAACTTATGACAACGCGCCACAGGATCATCCATCTCCAGCAACTGCTGCCGGTCCTCCAGTTTAATATTGCTGTTGGAGGCAATGAAATTGATCAGGAACAATCCGTCCTCAATATTTCGTATCATCAGGGAGGCCTCCGGAACCGATTGATTGCTGAGCTCTATGATTCTCAGGGAAGTATCCCGAACCGAACCGATAAGCGAACGGGTAGCTTCATCACTGTGCATCACCTTATCCTCAAGCAGGGAGACCTGCCCGGTCAGAAAGGGGGCATCGGACTCCAGGCGTTCCAGCCGGAACCGCCTGTAACCCTGCATCAAAACGGTGGTATTTCCGTCAGGCATATCCAGAATCCGCACCACTTTAGCGACGGTGCCGATGCCATAAAGGTCTTCCGTGACAGGCTCCTCGACCCCCGGCGTCTTCTGCGCAATAAGACCCACAAAGGACTGATCCCTGGCCACAGTGCGCACCAGATGTATGGACTTGGGCCGGGCCACGGTGATGGGGATAATCACTCCGGGGAACAGCACGGTGTTCCGCAGAGGAAGGATCGGAATGGCCCCGGGCAACTCCAGTTCCTGTGTGAGGGAACTCTCTCCCGCATCGGTGAACACAGGCTCATCTACGGGGTTCATCCCCGAAAGTAACGCCCTAAGGGAGGTGCTCAGCACTGAGTATGGATTTGGCTTCATAAGGCAAAGTTACAATGGGATTTTCACAAAAAAAAAGCTTCGGTCCCAACAGGGCCGAAGCTCTAACCAACAAGCATAAAAGCTACGACTTCTTGCTGTAGTGATTTTTGTAACGGTTCATGAACTTGTCCACGCGGCCACCGGTATCCACCAGTTTCATCTTACCGGTATAGAAAGGGTGCGATGTGTTGGAGATCTCGAGTTTCACCACGGGGTACTCCACACCGTCCACTTCAATGGTTTCTCTCGAAGTAGCCGTGGAACGAGTGATAAACGTCACATCGTTCGACATATCTTTGAAGGCAACCAGCCTGTAGTTCTTGGGATGTATATCCTTTTTCATCGCTGACTTTGTTTATTTACGGGCTGCAAATGTACATATTCTTTCTGAATGAGCAAACACCCCCGGTTTTTTTTTGGAGCCTGCCCGGGCAGGACTGAGAAAGTCCAAAAATATTCGGTAAGTTTGAGGCTTTAGAACCTCCGTTTCCGTATGGCAGAATACAGCGACAAAGAGCTCATTGAACTATACCGCAACGGGGGAAATCCGCATTATGCCTTCAATATGATCGTG
The DNA here is from genome assembly GCA_002380425.1 of Bacteroidales bacterium UBA4181. Taxonomy (GTDB): domain Bacteria; phylum Bacteroidota; class Bacteroidia; order Bacteroidales; family UBA4181; genus UBA4181. The sequence continues at coordinate 13,006 of DFUR01000080.1, read as the reverse complement.
GCCCGGTATCAGGAAAGGCTGTACTGGCACATCCGGAAAATGGTCATTTCGCATGATGACGCCGATGACGTTCTTCAAAATACCCTGGTGAAGACCTGGCATGGTTTGCCCACTTTCAGAAGTGACTCTCAACTCTTCACATGGATCTACCGAATCGCCACCAATGAAGCACTGACCTTTTTGGCCCAGAAAAAGCGCAGGTTCTTTATTCCCATGGTGGATGTGGAAAAAAAACTCTCCGAAACGCTGGAGAGCGATCCGTATTTTTCGGGTGATGAAATTCAGCTGAAACTCCAGAAGGCCATTCTGACCCTTCCGGAAAAACAAAGGCTGGTGTTCAATATGAAGTATTTTGAGGAAATGAAATACGAAGAAATGTCCGAAATTCTCGGAACCTCGGTCGGAGCGCTCAAAGCCTCGTATCACCACGCGGTAAAAAAAATTGAGGCATACTTCCACGAAGAGATTCCGGAGTTATTTGTTAATGAAAATTAAAATATCGTTAAACCTTTTGGAACTCCAATGGTCCAACGAATAGAAATAATGCTTAAACTGGTGGCAATGAACAACAAACCAAATTGGGAACAGCTTCGGAAGGACAATCCCTTCCAGGTTCCCGACCACTATTTTGACGGGGTGGTTTCGCGGGTCGCAGACCGTCTGCACCAGCCGGCTCCTGCCCTTCCCTGGTATCGTGCTGCTTCGGTGCGTTTCAAACCATACTTTGCTCTGGCCACCCTGTTTTTGGGTATCTACGCCGGTATTCACCTGTTTGTCCGCAAGGATGTCGGACCTCAGACTCCGGGCACCCAGATGGCGCAAACCGAGCAGGCCGACGAACAGATCATGGATTTGTTGCTCTACAGCACAGATGCCATTGACCTGATGAACTATGAGAGGGTATCTGCACAAACGGCATCAGAAGCGGTTGAAAACGCTTCGGCTGACGATGAAGCCGATGTCATCATCAATTATCTGATGCAGGAAGGGATTGAAGTGGCGACCCTGGCCAATGCTTTGTGATTTTAATCTTTCTACGACCATGAAAAAAATTGGACTGACACTGCTTGCGCTGATGGGCGTTGCCTTCTGGGCGCTCTCTCAGCCGTTTGATAACCGGGACGGCCGCGATGACCGGAACGACCGGAACGACCGCAACAGGCAGGAATTCGGACAAATCCCCGAGCAACTGCAGGTAGAACGCATCGCGTTCTACACCAACCTTATTGGGCTGACTCCCGAAGAATCGCAGAAGTTCTGGCCCCTGCACGAGGAGTTCAACCGCAAAAAGGGAGAGCTCTACGATGAGCAGAGGAAGCTTAAGGCTCAATTTTCCAACGGAGGGAACCTTTCTGAAAAAGAAGCCGAGGCCCTGATGAACCGCTACGCTGCCACCCTCAAGAGAGATGCGGACCTCTCTCTGTACTATCACCAGCAGTTTATGAAGGTGCTGCCTCCGGCTAAAGTCATGAAGATATACATCGCTGAAGATATGTTCAAGAACTCCCTTCTGGAGCGAATCCGAAACCAAAGAGGTTCCTCTGGCGGTCAGCAGTACAATCCCTGGGCACCATGGCAGGGCGGTAATTATTACCAGAGAGGCCGCTAACAATCATAAACAGAACCGGGCAACCGGGGAGCGGGCTATACTTCCGTTTCCCGGTTGTATTGTGTTTGCTCCGTAAGGTGGTCCCTACGACGCTTTTCAATGGTCAGGCGCACATACCTGCGCCATTTGATGACAATCACATGGAAAATCTCCACCGCAAGGCTCAGAGACAGCAGTGTCAGCACCAGTGCCACCAAAGGCACCGGCTCTGCACTCAGCTCCATTCTGCCCCCAGGGAACCAGTGGTCGCCCATCAATTTGAGCAATGCCCAATTGGACATAACAAACATCCAGACCGCAGGAACCATGGTAAACAACCAGGCAAGCTTGTTCCGGGCTGATTTGTATAGCCACACAGTGATTCCCAGCAAGGTCAGGGCTGCCAGCAACTGGTTAGAAGCCCCGAAAATACTCCAGAATACCTTCCAGGCCGACACCTGATTTCCATCCACATCATAAAGCCTTACCGTCAGGAAGAAGAACGGCACCCCAATAGTGACTGCCGAAGCGAAAATCTTACCGGCCAGATGTTCCCATCCGGTGAGTTCCTCCAGAATATATCGTCCCAGACGGGTACAAATATCCAGAGTATCATAAACAAACGTGGTGAAGGCCATCAACCCGAAAGAAATCCCAAATGCGGCCGGGATACCCACCAGATCAACGAAGCGGCCAATACCAGAAGCAAAAATAAAGTTGGGGGAACTCTTCACCAACGCACTGTCCTTGGAGAGAATCATCACGGATGCCAAAGCTACCACAGCCAGCATCCCCTCCATCAGCATCATGCCATACCCTACATAGCGGGCATCACTTTCCTTGCGCAGTTGCTTGGAGGTAGTACCGCTGCCGACAAGTGCATGAAAGCCCGAACATGCACCGCATGCCACCGTGATGAACAACACCGGGAACATCGGGAACCAGAAATCACCTGACGAACGGTCCCAGAGGGTGAATGCCGGATAAGATATCTCAAAGCCTCCGAAAATCAGGCCAACGGCAGCAGCCAACAGGGAGGCATACAAGAAGTATCCTCCCAGATGCCCCCGGGGCTGCAAGAGCATCCACATCGGCAACAGGGAGACAACAAAACAGTATAGCAAAAGGAAGCCATTCCAGACTTTCTGGGCATCCATAGCCGGGATCCCCAGCATGGCATCAAGTTGCAGCGGAATGGAGGGGCCCACCCAGATAGACAGCCCAACCAGAGGCAGAAAAATCACCGTTGCCCAGGTCAGCGAAAGCCGGGTCTTCTTCAGCAAAATACCCATAAACACAGGTAAAGCCAGGTAGAGCAGCGATGAGGTGGCAATACCTCCTCCGTCAACCTGTTGCCCATTATCCAGTGTGATGGTCCCCACGAAGGAGCCCGAAGTGATGTCGGTGAAAGCCACGATGACGTACACCAAAGACAGCCAGGTGAACATCAGGAACAGGAGCCAGGCACGACGGGATACATTGCGGCGAACCACCTCGGTAATTGAGCGGGCATTGTGACGCACCGAGGCAATGATGGCCCCCATATCGTGCACCCCTCCAATGAGTATGGACCCAAGAATAATCCATATCAGCGCCGGCGCCCACCCGAACATAATTCCCGCGACAATGGGCCCGGTGATGGGCCCGGCACCCGCGATGGCCGAGAAGTGCTGGCCGGAGAGAAATTTTGAATCCGTTGGAACATAATCCACCCCATCAGAAAAACGTACGGAAGGAGTGGGACGGGTGTCGTCAATGTTGAAGATTCTTCCCGAAAGAAAGGTACCATACACCCAATACGCCACAAAGAACACACATGCGGCTCCGATTACCCAGAACAGAATATTCATTGAAACAAACAGTTGTATATAACACAATCAGGCAGAAGAGCCCCGGCTGTTACACACGGCTGGGGCGGATATCCCGAATGTTGAGCTGCAGGGTGGACACACCCTTGAACACATTCTCTTCCACCACATAACAAATATCAAACGGACCATCCCCCTTTAGATGGGCAATGCGGTCCCCCAGCTGAAAACCAATGGCGGGGCACACAATACGCGGTTGGGACGGATGGAATACCTCCAGCTTAAGATGCTCACCTGTCTTGCCCACCACACTCACAGGCCCTGCAAACCGCACCCCTCTGGTGACAAAGACCGGCTGCAGATTCTCAGGGCCAAAGGGCTGGAACTTCTGCAACACCGCAAAAAAATCAGGAGAAATCTCCGAAAGCGCCAATTCTGCATCCACCTCAATATGCGGTCTCTTCTGATCCTCCATAATGCTGGCACTCACCACTTCCTCAAACTTCTCCCTGAACGCAGCTACCTTGTCCACCTTCATAGACACCCCGGCAGCAAACATGTGTCCTCCATAGTCCTCCAGTAAATCAGAGCATTCTTCAATCGCCTTGTACAGGTCAAACCCATCCACTGAGCGGGCAGACCCGGTGGCCAGATCGTTCGACTGCGTAAGCACCACGGTGGGCCGGTAATAGGTTTCGATGATGCGCGAAGCAACAATGCCGACCACTCCTTTATGCCATTGTTCATTAAAAAGAACCGTGGAACAGCGGTGAGGGGTATCGTGGTCGTTCGAGAGCATACGCAAGGCCTGCTGGGTGATGCTGGAATCTACCGTCTTTCGTTTCTGGTTATTTTCCTCCACATCCCGGGCAATCTTCATGGCCTCATACTCGCTATTGGAAACCAACAGGCGCACAGCCTGCGAACCTCGCTCCATCCGACCCGCAGCATTGATACGCGGACCTATTTTGAAGATGATATCCTCAATCCGAATGCTTTTCTCTTTCAGATTGGACGTTTTGATGATGCATTTCATGCCCAGCCCGGGATTCTTGTTGAGTTTGGACAGGCCAAGGGTTGCCAGCACCCGGTTCTCTCCGACCATAGGGACAACGTCCGAAGCGATGCTCACCGCCACCATATCCAGATAACAATCTACTTGCTCGGAGGGCATCCCGTGCGCCTGTGCGTAGGCTTGGATGAGTTTGAATCCCACCCCGCACCCCGAGAGATGCTTAAAGGGATAGTCACAGTCCAGCCTTTTGGGATTCAGGATGGCCACGGCATCCGGAAGGGTCTGACCCGGATAGTGGTGATCACAAATAATAAACTCCAGACCCAGTTCTCTCCCCCTACGAATTTTCTCAACAGCTTTGATGCCACAATCCAGGGTGATGATCAGCGATATTCCATGCTCAACCGCATAGTCAATCCCTTTACTGGAAACGCCGTATCCTTCAGTATATCTGTCTGGAATATAAAAGTCCACGGACTCTGTCATGGTTTTGAGAAAGGAATACACCATGGCCACAGCCGTAATGCCATCCACATCATAATCTCCAAACACCAGAATTTTTTCGTGCCTCTTGACCGCTGTGGCAATACGGTCCACAGCCTTATTGATGCCCGCCATCGTCTTGGGCGGATGCAGTTGCGAACTGCAGGGCGCAAAGAAACGCTCAGCCTCAGGGAGGGAACATATCCCCCTCTGAACCAATAATGAGGCAAATACGCGGGGTATCTGTAGTTGCTTTGCCAGAATATCTGCGACAGACCGGTCCCCTTCCGGCTTAAGCTTCCATTGTCTTTCCATTGTCAGACAAAGTTAGCAATAAGAAACCAAAAATCAGGACTGTCCTTGTTTTTTCCACAAATCCTCGAGCCCCAGCTCCCGTGCAGAAATCTCCCGCATCTCCACCTTCCGGATTTTGCCGGTGACGGTCATGGGGAACTCATCCACAAACTTCCAGTATTTAGGGATCTTAAAGGTTGCTATATTCCCTTTGCAGTAGCGAAGCAACTCCTCTTCCCCGTACTCGAAGCCTGCCTTACGGATCACCCAGGCCATCACCTCTTCCCCGTAGCGTTCGCTGGGCACACCGATTACCTGAACGTCCATAATTCCCTCGTGCTTCATGAGGAAGTCCTCGATCTCCTTGGGGGAGATATTCTCCCCACCACGGATGATGATGTCCTTGATCCGCCCTACGATGGCCACATAGCCTTCATCATCCATCGTGGCCACATCCCCGGTATGCATCCATCCATTGGCATCAATGGCCGAACGGGTGGAATCGGGATCATTCCAGTAACCGAGCATCACAGAATAGCCACGGGTACAGAGTTCCCCTCTTTCGCCACGGGGCAGTATTTTTCCCGTCGCAGGATCAATCACTTTTACCTCTACATGAGGATGTACCCTGCCCACAGTGGCGACCCTCTTGTCAAAAGGATCATTACCAAAGGTCTGGGTGGAAACCGGAGAGGTTTCGGTCATCCCGTAGCAAATGGTAACCTCACGCATATTCATTCGGGCAATCACCTCCTCCATCGACTTGATCGGGCAGGGCGACCCGGCCATAATTCCTGTACGCAGAGAGGAAAAATCGTATTGGCTGAAGTTAGGATGCTCCAATTCCACAATAAACATGGTAGGCACTCCATACAAGGCGGTACACTTCTCATCCTGAACGGCCTTCATGGTCCGCTCGGGCTCAAATACCTCCCCGGGAATCACCATACAAGCCCCGTGGGTTACTGTGGCCATATTGCCAAGCACCATCCCAAAACAGTGGTAGAAAGGCACAGGAATACACACCCTGTCGTTCTCGGTGAAGAACTGTCTCTCCCCGATAAAAAAGCCATTGTTGAGGATATTGTGGTGGGTGAGGGTAGCTCCTTTGGGTGAACCAGTGGTCCCGGAGGTGTATTGAATATTGATGGGGTCGTCAAAACTCAGCGTGGCTTCACGCTCAGCAAGCTGCTCATCGCTGATGAGTTGTCCGGCATCCAGAAAGCGCTGCCAGTTGCGGTCCAGGATCACCGTGCGGTCCGGGAACGGACAATGAGGCCGGATAGCGTTGAGAATCTCAATATAATCAGTGGTTTTGAATTTCTGGGCGGTTACCAGCAGTTTGACCTGCGACTGGCTCAAGGCATACTCTACTCCTGACCTTTTGTATCCTGGATTGACATTGACCATGATGGCCCCAACCCGAGCTGTAGCGTACTGCACCAGGACCCATTCATAACGGTTGGCCGACCAAATGCCCACCCGGTCGCCTTTCTCAATGCCTGCAGCGATAAAGGCCTTGGCAACAGCGGTCACCTGATCCCAAAACTCCCGGTAGGTGGCCCTGTAATTCTGCTCCACCACCACCAGCGCTTCCCGGTCAGGAAATTTTTCCACAATCCTGCGAAGGTTTTCTCCAATGGTTTCCCCCATCAGGGGAATGTCACACACGCCATGGGCGTAAGAATACATTTTGGACATATATTCAAGTATTGATTATCAAATAAGAACAATACCCGCCTGACGGCAGGCGGACACCATATCCCGTGGCCACACACTCGACTGGGTCTCCCCAATGTGGGCTTTTTGAAGCAATTGCAGGCAAAGCCGGGACTGACCGATGCCTCCGCCCATGGATAAGGGCAGTTCCCCGTTGAGCAGACGCTGATGAAACATCAGCCCGGCCCGCTCCTGCTGCCCGCGAATGGCAAGTTGCCTCCGCAAAGCCTCGGGATCCACCCGAATCCCCATGGAAGACAATTCCAGAGCACAGTCCAGCAGGGGATTCCACACCAGGATATCGCCATTCAGCCCGGGCAGGCCTCCGTCACCGGGAGATGTCCAGTCATCATAGTCTGCGGCTCTTCCGTCGTGGATGCTGCCATCCGATAAGGCAGCGCCGATGCCCATGACAAAAACGGCACCATACTCCCGGGTAATCCGGTTCTCCCGCTCCTTGGGGGACAATCCGGGATAACGATCCAGCAATTCCTGGGCATGAATAAAGAAGATATCCTCCGGAAGGGAAGGCTTCAGATCGGGATAATTCTCATACATAAAGTACTCCGTACGCCGGAACACATTGTAAATCTTACGCACAATACGCTGAAGGTATGCCGTGTTTCGTTGCTCAGGGGTAATGGTCAGTTCCCAGTCCCATTGGTCCACATAAAGGGAATGAACATTGTCCAGTTCCTCATCGGCACGGATGGCGTTCATGTCCGTATATAGACCGTATGTGGCAGGAATACCATAATCGGCAAGCATCATCCTTTTCCACTTTGCCAGAGAGTGGACCACCTCGGCCACAGACTCGTTCATATCCTTGATGGGGAACTTGACAGGACGCTCCACGCTGTTGAGGTCGTCATTCAAACCGGTGCCGTGCAGCACAAACAACGGAGCCGTGACCCGACGCAGTTGCAGCTCCGTAGAAAGGTTGGATTCAAAAAAATCCTTCAGAAGTTTTATGGCCTTTTCTGTTTGTTGCAGATCCAGATAAGGCTTATAATTTGCCGGAATAAAAAGTTTCGACATACAGATGATTCAAAGATAAAAATTGCTTGTCCCGGCCACATATTTCCGGGAAATTTTGCAAAAGTGCCAATTAAAAACCTGTTTTCAAATTTTTTTTTGCAGAAGAACAGGCAATATTTATATTTGCCAAACAATCTGAAAGTTTTTATCCCAAAATTGGAACATCTTATCACTTTACCCTATCAATCATGAGCACTAAGTTTCAAATTGACACTTTGGACAAAAAGATTCTGGCCATCATCAAGAACAATGCCCGCATCCCGTTCCTCGAAGTGGCCCGCGAATGTAAGATATCAGGGGCCGCAGTACATCAACGGGTACAAAGACTCATCAAGATCGGAGTCATCAAGGGCACTCAGTTTATCCTCGACCCCAAACGTCTGGGATACCACACCTGTGCTTTCATGGGTATTTTTCTCGAAAAAGCCAGCATGTTCAAGGATGTGGTCGAGGAACTGGGCAAAATTCCTGAGGTTACCGAATGTCACTATATCATGGGGAACTACTCCATTTTTGTAAAGGTGTTTGCCCGGGACAACGAGCATCTGAAACAGATTCTGCTGGAAAGAGTTCAGGTCATCAAGGGCATCACCCGGACCGAAACGCTTATCTCACTGGAACAAAGTCTGGAACGTCAAATCAATATCGAATAGCTATGGGCAGAATTATCAACATTCAGGGGCGTGAGGTACTGGACTCACGCGGCAACCCCACCGTCGAGGTGGAAGTGGTCACTACAAGCGGTCACATCGGGAGAGCCATCGTTCCTTCGGGAGCATCCACCGGCGTGCACGAAGCCGTGGAACTCCGAGACGGAGACAAATCGCGTTATATGGGCAAGGGGGTTCTCAAAGCCGTCGGGCATGTGAACTCCATCCTGAACGAGAAAATCACAGGGATGTACATTACCGACCAGCAAGCCATTGACGCAGCCATGCTGGAACTGGACGGTACAGAAAATAAGGGTAAGCTGGGTGCCAACGCTATTCTGGGGGTCTCCCTGGCGGTGGCACGGGCTGCGGCCCAGTACACCGGGCAGGAACTGTTCCGTTACGTGGGCGGGGTCAATGCCTGTACCCTCCCCATCCCGATGATGAACATCCTCAACGGGGGGTCGCACGCCGACAACAGCATTGACTTTCAGGAATTCATGATTATGCCTGCAGGCGCCTCATGCTTTTCTGAAGCTCTCCGAATGGGTTCCGAAGTGTTTCACACCCTGAAGTCGGTACTCAAGAGCAAGGGATATGGCACCAATGTGGGTGACGAGGGTGGTTTTGCGCCCAACCTGAAATCGAACGAAGAGGCCATAACGGTCATACTTCAGGCTATTGAGAAGGCAGGTTACCGGCCTGGCGAGGACATCTTCCTGGCTCTGGACCCCGCTTCATCAGAATATTACCTGCCCGAAGAAAAGAAATACCATCTGCACAAGTCCACCGGAGACAAGCTTTCGGCTACCGAGATGGTTCAGTTCTGGACCGAGTGGACCCGGAAATACCCCATTATCTCCATCGAAGACGGAATGGCCGAAGACGACTGGGATGGGTGGAAGGCCCTCACCAACGCCATCGGAAACAAGGTGCAACTGGTGGGTGATGACTTGTTTGTCACCAATACCAAGCGATTGCAGATGGGCATTGACAAGGGTGTGGGTAACTCTATCCTGGTGAAGGTGAACCAGATTGGCACGCTTACCGAGACAATTGACTCAGTCAACCTGGCACACCGCAACAGCTACACCTCCATCATGAGCCATCGCTCGGGAGAGTCTGAGGACACCACCATTGCTGACCTGGCCGTGGCTCTGAACACCGGGCTAATTAAGACCGGTTCAGCCTCGCGTTCCGACAGAATTGCCAAGTACAACCAGCTCCTGCGCATCGAAGAAACTCTGGGAAATGCCGCCAGGTACCCCGGAAGAAGCTTCAAATACGCCCGATAACTGTTTCTGAGGCCCCATGGCCCTCACATGAATGTGCTTGGCAAGAATATTATAATGTATTGTGATTAAGCACATTAAATGCGCAACCCAAAAGAGTTGCGCATTTTTTTTTGTTTTTTAGAAATAAACGCTCCAATAAATTATTTATTGACAATTTTATTCTCTTTATTTGCTATGCGTTAGCACATTAATTTTTTTAACTCATTTTCACCAACATGAAAGGAACAGTAAAATGGTTTGACTCCGGTAAAGGTTACGGATTCATCCAAGCCGAAGACGGACAGGATGTTTTTGTCCATTTCTCCGGAATCGAAAAAGACGGATTCAAAACCTTGGAGCAAGGCCAGTTGGTCACTTTTGACGTGACTGACGGGAAAAGGGGTCCCCAAGCGGTTAAAGTACAGTTAGTAGAAGGATAGCCCTCTCTAATAGCCTTTAAGAGTTTGATACAGAGGATGTCTCGCAAGGGGCATCCTTTTTTTGTCTCTCTGGGCACAGCGAGGTCCTCAGCAGGTTTCCCGCAAGGATGGTGTGTTTCGACAGGGCTACGGACCGGGTTCGGCTTGCTTCCTCCCTATGACGGGAAACTCGTCTTTTTAGCCGCCCTGCGGGCGTCTAACATCCTCGGACAGTTCCCGTCATTACGGTC
>DFUR01000080.1:0-2437 GCA_002380425.1 Bacteroidales bacterium UBA4181 | reverse complement strand
CTGAGCAGTCGTCACACACTCATCCTTGCTCAAATGGGATCGCAGTTTCGTCCCTCGCTGTGCCCTTCAACGGGGGTGCTCCGTTTCGGGATACCTCCATCCTTTGGCGGTTCCCATCCTCGGACAGTTCCCGTCATCGCGGTCGGAAGCCGCGCCTCACAATTCCCGGTGCTCCAGTGAAATGCATCCCGAATGTTCATGGATTGTCCACAAACAACACACAGAGAACAGATAAATTACGAGATGCAGCCACTTGATTGTTATCGGCAAGAAAGATTCGAAGAAATTGGGCTATAGTTCATAGATGTAATCCATCTTGACATAATTCAGTTGCTGCCCGAAAGAAGTAAAGGTGAGTGAAAGATTCGGATCGGCTTTGATCCGGGTTTCTATCTCCCGGTATGCACTGACTGGGACAGTGGCATAGCACTGCTTACGCAAAAACTCAAACTCAACCTCCATTGCTTTGCCAGTAGTGGTGTTGAATGCGACCGTAATTATAAGGACCTGCCTCGAAGGAAGGCTGTAAGGACTCAGTACATCCGTGATGATAGCAGTGCAAATCGATGCGGAGGCACTCGCAGAATTGTCCATCACAGCATTCAGAGCTCCGTCAAATACCGCGCGTCTTGTCTCCAGTGACAGGGGAGAACCATTCTTATACGTTTCTTCGGCATTGGTATAAATATTGGCGGTGTTGTATAGATGGACACGGGCCCCAGGGCTTTGGTCACACCGATATGAATACCCGTTCTGCGTGAACGTGGTGGTGTCATTGTAGTAATACGTCTGGGCTACAATCCCAGAAATAGAGGAAAATATTGCCGCAACAAGAGCAAAGAAGAATTTTGTTTTCATGGCTGCTTCGGAAAACGCTGTATTACTGTGGTTTGTAGGTCGCAAAAAGTTTGATTCGGTTGAGTTGTTTCCCAAAATCGGAGATGGAAAACAAGATTGTCGAGTCGGCTTTGATGCGCTGTTCAATCTCACGATATTGACCAACCGGAACGGTGGCAAAAGCACGAGATTTCCTGAATCGGAACTCAACTTCCATCACCTTCCCTGTCGTTGTATTAACTGTAACCATCACGTCAAGAGATTGCCCTGGAACGCCTACAATTTGGTTGGGAGTTAGCACATCGACGACAATTTCCATACACTTGGTAAGGGATGCCCTATAATTCTCTTCGTTAACAACGGGCAGTTCTCCGTCAAACCGCAAACGTTTAGTCTCCATACTCAGAGAGTCACCATTTTTATACAATTCATCGTCACTAATAAAAACATTAGCCTGATTATAAAGACGAACAAAACCTCCGGGTATGTGATCGCACTGGTATGTATATCCACTTTTGACAAACGTTGCAGGTGCATTATAGTAATAGGTCTGAGCTAAAATGCAAGAAATGGAGAAAAAAACGGCCAAGATAAGCGCGAATAAGAATTTTGTTTTCATGGTTGTTTCGTGAAGCTCTGGCATTTCTATGGTTCGTAGTCAAACTCCAGTTTGATACGATTCAGTTGCTTCCCAAAATCGGACAGGGTAAACCAAATCGCGGAATCGGCCTTGATGCGCTGTTCAATCTCCCGGTACTGACTGACCGGAACGGTGGCAAAGGGGTCATCATTCAAAAACCAAAACCCCACCTCAATTACCTTACCGGTAGAGGTATTAACGGTTACGCGAATACTAAGTTCTGTGTCACCCGTAATCAGATTGGGAGAGAGGACATCTGCAGCGATGGCTAGAATCCTATTACGTGATTCAAAATAGTTCACTCCAGAAATCACCGGCAACTCCCAGTCAAAAAGGGCTTTCCTGGTAGCCAGGCTCAGAGAGTCGCCATTCTTGTACAAATCATCGTCATTGACATAGACATTAGCCTGATTGTAAAGGTGTACTAGTCCGGAAGCGTCGACTTCACACAGGTAGGTATATCCGTTTTGAGTAAACGTGTTGGACACATTGTAGTAGTAGGCCTGAGCCATCGCACCCGTAATGAATAACAGGAGACTTGCAATCACAAGGAACAAAAATTTTGCTTTCATGGTAGTTTCATAAGCCTCTGACATCGCTATGGTTCTGTTCAAGCTCACAATACTTGAACAAATCCTCAGAGGGATTTACAAACATAATTTCTTTTTCACACAATCGCAACAGTCTGAATAATATTTCAAGACTTGTGGGAGCTACACCTCTCTACACCAAGATTGCGCCAATGATTAGGGAGCCGACCCTCCTCTTGGTGAGGCCGGGGAGCGAAAAACAAAACGCACACTTGCAGCGCCCGTGACGAGAACTGTCAAAGCAACGGGGAACACCACGAGATGGGAACATCCCGACCCGGAGCTCCCCGTTGAAGGGCACAGCGAGGAACGAAACTGACACCCCATTTGAGCAAGGATGGGTGGGTTCCGACTGTTGCGGAGGACCGGG
>DFUR01000069.1 GCA_002380425.1 Bacteroidales bacterium UBA4181 | reverse complement strand
CGCCTGTGAATAACCGTGGCGAAGCTTCAGGAAAAACATAAATGCCGCAGCGAGCATCAGTAGTGTCTGACCGGCAAGCGTGGGCAGCAAGGGTGCGCAAATCATGCCTGCGACCACCCCGGCAATGGTCCCTCCCACCCTTTGAAAGAGGCGTCGGCGGGTTTCGCTGTAAGAAGGCTGACAGACAAACAGGCTGGTGAGCATCATCCAACCTCCCATGGGCAAATCCAGCCATTGCATCAATCCATATCCGGCCAGGAAACAAGCGGTAAGCCTCAGTGCATATCGGAACCTGGCATTCGATGAGGTCAATTGCGTCTTGAGGCGTTCAATGAGGCTCCGCGAATCGCGTAAAAGCCTGGGGGCAATACGGCTTCCAACAGGAGCCTGGTGGTATTTGAGAGAAAGATGAGAACGGCTGAGGTTATGCAGTAACAATTGCAAGGCTTTCTTTTCATCACCGTACAGTTGTTCCACGCCCTGTTCCAGAGCAGAAACCAGCCAGTCCAATGCCACAGGATGTCGGTACATAGCTCCTGTAAGCAGATTATCGGCAACCAACCGGCAAGCATGGGACAACTGATGGAGCATCTCTCCGAAACCCTCCAGAACCTGAAGATTGTCGGTATTCCGGCTCAGAACCTCATAGCGTTCATGACTTGAGGCTGCGCGTTCATGCAGGCTCTGAAGCAGCATAAAACGCTCCAGAAAGGGGAGCAACTGACGGTCTTCACCCAGAGCATCGCCATAACTATTGAGCACCTCCTTGCACTTCTCCAGTGAGGTGACCACTTCGACATTCAGCATGGCCAGACGGTGCCGTATCCGGGCCTGTTCCTGTTCCTGACTGGGAAACAGAAGGGCTTTTTCGGCAAGATAGGCCGAAAGGGCATCAAATCCTCTGGCAAGCTGCTCCTCAAGCAACCGCCAGGGTTTGTGCACAAGAAGCCCCAGAGATATGAGCCCGTAAAAAAGCGCCCCCAACGGCAGCAAAATAGGTTGCCACAGAGGTGAAGGGCTGGATTCGGCACCCAGCAGAGCATACTGTGCCACCAGAATAGCCCCGAAGGTGATGCCCCGATACCTCTCGCCCAATCCCCCCAGAATAATAAATCCAAAGGTCGAAACGGACAACCCTGCAGCAAAAAGCCAGGGAAACGGACGGAGCAACTCAACTGATGCACTGGACACAAAGAAGCTCGCAATGGTAAGCAGCAATGCTTTGATGCGTCCCCTGGGATGGTCATCGGTTTCGGACAGTGCCCCGGCCAGAACTCCCAGAGAGAGTGACACCCCAACGAACGCCTCACCTGAGAGCACACAAGGCACCAGCACCACGCTCATAGCGATGACAACCTTAAGGGACAGAATTCTGTCCGGATATCTCCGGAGTGCTCGGGAAAGAGCCTCCGTGGTGTTTGTGCTCATTGCAGTTGCAACTGTGTATTTACAAAAATAAAGTATTTTACAGGCCGGGGACTGCGTTGTCCGGAAATTCCCTTATTTTGCAGGAAATTGCATCTGATGTTATCGAGAAAAACCCGATATGCGCTCATGGCACTGGCACGATTGGCCAGAGAGTACGGCAACGAGCCGGTGCTGATTCGGGATATTGCCCGGGATGAAAGAATCCCGCAACGATTTCTGGAAAACATCCTGCTGGAGCTCAAGCGTCAGGGATGGATCAACAGCCGGTTGGGAAAATCCGGGGGGTACTACCTGATTCGGGAACCCCGCGAAGTGTGTTTGTCCGATATCGTCCGGATTTTCGAAGGCTCTATCGGGATGCTTTGCTGTGTCTCGGAGCACTCCTATCAGCCATGTGAGTTTTTCAAGAATGAGGAAGAATGCAAGATTCGCAAAGTATTCTTTGAACTGCGGGAGGCTTCCTGCAGGATTCTGTCCCAAAAAACGCTCAACGACCTAATCTGAGTAACAGTTCTTGGGGAGTGGAAGCATGCAGGATATGTGTTCAAAAGGAACGCTGAAGACTCTGTCCCTGAGTGTCATTGCGCCCAGTCAGCGAAGAACCCTCCAGAATCCGCTCGTGTATTCCCTGAAGTTGATAATAAGCCTGTTCGTTTCGCGCCTCGTATTCCAGACGCATGTCCCGGATCAGGGTCCCGACCGGGGTAATTCCACCGAAGAACTGCTCTACAGATTTACGGCGGGTTTTCTCCCGTTCGGAAACCAATCCACTGGCTTTTATCTCCTTTATACTCCGAAAGGGAAAGAAAGAAAACCCACCAGGCATCACTGGAGAGACATCATCAGAAACAGATTCAGAAAGGGATGCGTTCGGGGTGCTCCGATTCAGTGAAGAAATCCAGGACAAGGAAGGGGACGACATAGCCCAGGATGCGCCGCCCAAGCTCTTATCGCGTTTCAGGCTACGGAACTCACTCAAAAAACGAAAGTTTCCCCGGGACTCAACGTTTAAGGGAAGCTCAAAACGCACCGATGGCATCAGGGTTCTTCCGGTAAGCCGGGACAACATCTCCACATAAGCCTGACGGTTCACCCGCAACTCTGTCCCTTTCTGACGCTGGTAGGAACGTTCCATATCCAGCCGGGCCACATCAGACAAGGACACGATGCCCTGCTGCTGGGCCTGCCGGGCACGAGTCAATTGTTGGCCCAGAATCTCCTCATAGCGAGACTGGAGCTCCAACTGTCTGTCTGCGAGCAGAATGCCAAAATAAACATCCGTTACTCGCCTGCGAAGAAAATACACATCCTGAAGTACAGACGTCCGGGGCAACTCCCCGGGAAAAGCGTCCGCAGCACCCATGACACTTCGTGAAGACCTGTCCGTAAATTTTTGTGTCGGGCCCCATGATGCGCTCCATCCTTGCACGGACAAGGCCTGTTCCCGGAGACCAGGCCAGGAGATGGCTGAATGTGGCGTTTGCGGCTCAGACAAGGCGGCAATACGGGACAGATGCGAAGTATGGGC
Organism: Bacteroidales bacterium UBA4181; assembly: GCA_002380425.1. GTDB lineage: Bacteria > Bacteroidota > Bacteroidia > Bacteroidales > UBA4181 > UBA4181. The sequence goes on along the minus strand of DFUR01000069.1, from coordinate 39,091 downwards.
CTGCTCGAGCGAGAATGGCCGGGAGCGCTCCAAAAGTCCGGAACGGAGGGTTTCGGAGAAGTTTTCTGAGGCCCAGCGCTGACATTGTTCCAGTAACACCGGACCGCGGACCATCGGATCCAGCTGAAGCGACTGAGCCGGGGCAGATCCTGCCCGGAATGCCAGCATCAGCAGCACAACAGCAATCCGTAATAAGGGAGACACAGGAGTTATTTTTCTCATATTGATTTGCTCCATACCCTGACAGTATTTCACCCGGTAAAATAATACAAATCTTATACCACGATTAAACATTCAGAATATTCGGGAGTCAAAGTAAAAAAATGCCTATGAACCCGGAACCAACCTCCAGAAGATGTTTCCTGCAACGATGCGCCGTTCTTTGTATGGCCGCCATTGCAGTACCGGATATCTTAGGTGCCGCATCTGCAGCAAATGCCTCTGCATCCGCATCCACGCTGGTTTCTGTAATCCCGGGGGAAATCACAGAGGATTCCCGGATAGAATCTATCCTGAAAGGAATCAACGGCGTAGAGCAGGCCCGATACGACAGCACATACAAATTTGTCCGGCTCAGCTACCAACCCGAGAAAAACAAACTTGCAGCTATCGTTGAGAACGCACGAAAACTTGGAGTGAATATTCAAAGACTTCGTTGCGACAAAAGAGCCCCCTACTGCAATCGCCAGTGTCAGTTGTGTCCGGCAAAGAAAAGAGAATTCTAGGACTTATCCGTACCATTGGGGATGGCAAACCAAAAACAACTGCCTTTTCCCGGAGTACTCTCCACACCAATTTGCCCCCCGTGCTTTTCTACAAACTCACGACAAAGGAGCAAACCCAGACCGGTACCCTGTTCCTGCTCCGTTCCCGGGGTGGAAACACTGTCCTCAATCCTGAATAATCGGGAACACATCTCAGGCGAAATGCACACCTGTATCCACAACCTCTACCCGCACATCTGCCGGCCCCTGAATAGCCCTGATTTCCACCCGTCCACCTGCTGGGGTATATTTGATGGCATTACTGAACAAATTGCCAATCACCGTCATCAGGGAGCGTCTGTCGGCAAATATGCAGAGGTCATCGGGAACGAGCATCTGAACAGAGAGATTCTTGCGTACGGATGCAGGAACGAAGGGGGCAATAGCATCTTCAGCCAGGTTCCGGAGCCGGTAGCTGTCCTTGCTCAGGGTTAGTTTGTCTCCCTGAGAACGGGCCCACAACAACAAGTTCTCAAGCAAATCAAAAGTATTTCGCGCCGACTCATCCAGCAATGCGATTAGTTTGCTTTGCTCTTCAGGTTCCAGCGAGTCCTGTCTGTGGCGAAGCAACTGGGCTGCCCCGAGAATCGCCTGAAAAGGACTGCGCAGGTCGTGGGCAATGATGGAAAAAAACCTGTCCTTGGATAGGTTTAGTTCTTTGAAGCGTTGCTCAGAACGCAACAATTCCTGTTGTGCCTTTCTTTGCTCGGTGATGTCCAGAGCGTGATAGATAACCCTTTTTTCAGATTTCCAGCATATTCTGACTGAGAACCACTTTTCCACTCCACCGATGATCAGGGGGTACTCCAGCAATACACGCTGACGGGTGTGCAAACACCGGAGGATACCCTCGTGAAACATTCCGGCCGTTTCGGGAGGGAATACATCATATACGGTTCTGTGCAAAAGTTGTTCCCGGGGCAGAAACAGCAGACTGATGTTCATGGGTGGAATCTTGACATACCTGCCGTCCTGATCGAACTCCATGATGACGCTGTCCATGGAGCGAAAGATAGCATTGAGCTCCAGTTCGTTCATGCGTATCTTCATCATGGCCCTGCTGATCAGCCAGATGAGCACACTGATGATTGCAGCACCCACCACCAGAGTATAAAGCAACACATGGTCCTGATCCAGGTAGGAAGCCCAGCCAACAGCCGGAACTGCACCCAGAGCCCAGGTGCCGTAGGGAAGAACAATGTCCACCAGGATGGGTTCCTGTGCAAATACTTCCGGTTGTCCCCACCATACCTGCCCTTGATTGCCACTTCCGTTATACCCCCGGAGGGCAAACAGATACCCACCTTCCTGCTCAGAAAGTGACGCCTGCTGTAGCAGGCGGTCACGAGAGATAACAATATCCGTCACACCCCAGAAATCATTCTCCCGGACGGCAGTCTTGTCAAAAATTGGCGTATAACTGATGAAGGCCACCCCGCCCTCGATCAGTTCCACAGGACCAGCAACGAAAGACTCACGGGTCTGAATCGTTTTTTCGACGATATCACGTCGTTGAGGGTGTTGTAACAAGTTCAACCCCAAAGCGGCCTCATGGCCCTTCTCGGGAAATACGGCCCCAATGACACAATCTGGTGCCAGGGACATCGTCGAAATCACCGAATCCCCCTTTATCAACTCACCCGCCAGATTAAAAAACTCCTCACGGGTTACATCTGGTCTCAGGGAAACGTAGGCTGCCACGCTCCGGGTATAATATACCCTGGAATACAGCGCCTGCTCCAATCGGTTTTTTTTGGCCACAAGGATCTCGAACAACCGGGCCTTGACATCCTTCTCCCAAAGGTCCTGACGATGGTTGGTGTACCGGACAACGGCGATAATCAGCAGAGCGAAGGAAAACATGGACACCCACAAAGGCATGGACACGCTGACCCATCGGGGTACCCTGATTTTTTTCATGTACATATCACCTCCTCAAATATCGGTCCGGGCAGCCCGGTTGCCGGTATAAATATACCACGATTCTACAACCGGCGAGTGCACAAAAATGTTTTTTTCATATTACCAGATTCCTTAACTTTGAGCGAACATTTACCTCTATGAAAACCGCAGTACTCATCTGCACCTTCATCATCCTGTGCCTTCCGGCTCTGCCTGAGTCCGGAGGAACAGTACGCCCGGCAGGACATCTGACCTTTGCTTCCCACTGGCTCCCTCAGGCTCAGTTTGCAGGATACTATGTAGCCAAAGACAAAGGCTTCTACAGCGAAGCGGGGCTAAATGTGGACATCACCCATGCCACAGCCAGCATCGACGCCCCGTCCCTGCTGGCCTCCGGAAAGGCCGACATCATCTCCCTGTTCCTGATCACTGGCATCGCTGTCCGGGAATCAGGTATGGACCTGATGCACTTCGGACAGATATCCCAACACTCAGCCATTATGCTGGTTGCCCGGAAATCCTCAGGAATCAGGAACGTCCGTGATCTGGACGGGAAGAAGATTGGCATCTGGAAAACCGGCTTTGACGAGGTTCCCAGGGCACTGATTACCCGCGAAGGCCTCAACGTACAGTGGATCCCGGTGCTGGCCACGGTGAATCTTTTCCTGATGAACGGCATTGATGCCATGACCGTGATGTGGTACAACGAGTACCATCAGATTTACCTGAGTGGTATCAACGAAGACGAACTCACCCCCTTCTTCCTCTCGGAATATGGATTGGATATTCCCGAGGACGGGCTGTTCTGTCTCAGCAGCACCATGCAAACCCGAAAGGATGACTTGCGCAAATTTCTCCAGGCAACCCTCAAAGGATGGGAGTACGCTGCATCCCACCGGGACGAGACGCTTAACATTGTGGAAGAACGGATGAACAAAGCGCATGTTCCCTGCAACCGTGCCCATCAGAGCTGGATGCTTGATAAAATGATCCGTCTGATCACCCCCGGGGAGAAGCAAGTTTCCCAAGGCCGGTTGCTGGAACAGGACTACCGGAACGCCTGGGATGTGCTGCATCCGGGCGGAAATGAATCTACCCGGCTCCCCTACCGAGCCTTTCACTTTTCACTAATGGACTGATATGAGAAAGAACACCCTCTCCTTCAGGCTCATTCGGCATATTGTCCTCTTTTGTGCGGCTTTGTTTGTGATCTGTTTCGGAGTATATTACTCTGTTGCCCGGAAGAACCTGCGCCAGTCCACCCGCCAGAATGCCATCCAGTTGGCAGACAACACTGTAGGAAGGATGGAACAGATCCTCCGTCCCGCCGAGAAAATCCCTGAGAATATTGCTTGGATGCTCGAATCCGGACTGATTCCAAAAGACTCGGCACTGTCGGTCCTGACATCCGTGGTTCGCAGCAATGCCAACATCTATGGTGCCATGATTGCCTTTGAACCCGGCTTCTTTCCCGACAAAGGCAGATACTACGCACCAGCAGCTTTTATGAACGGGGATTCTGCTATACGCACTTCGGTGTTGGGAGACCAGAGTTATGAGTATTTCTATATGGACTGGTACCAGATTCCCGGCATGAGCCACATCTCTTACTGGTCCGAGCCATACTATGACGAAGGCGGAGGCAATTCGCTCATGACCACCTATTCCGTGCCCTTCTACACCTGGGAAGAGGGCCAGAAAAAATTTGCAGGCGTTGTCAAGGTGGACCTTTCCCTGGAATGGCTCACCCGTATGGTCTCCGAAGTCCGGATCCTCAAAACCGGTTATGCCTACGTACTCTCACGCAGTGGAGTGTTCGTCACCCACCCGGAGCAACGCTACATCATGAACCAAAGCATCTTCTCCGTTGCAGAGGAGCTGGGAAGACCCGAATTGCGGGATATGGGCCGGGCCATGCTTGCTGGTGAAAGCCTGATGATTCCCGGCTCGAACCCCGAAGGTGAAAAAATCTGGACCTGGATCACCCCCATACCCTCAAGTAAATGGTCACTGGCCGTCGTTCTGCCCCATCGGGAGATGTATTCTTCCCTGAGAGAAATGAACCTAATCCTGCTCTTGATTGTGGTTGCCGGACTGTTCCTGCTTTCTCTGTATTCTATACGGGTCATTGAGATGCTCACCCGGCCGCTCACACAGTTTGCAGCCTCGGCACGATTGATTGCCTCCGGTCAGTTTCACACTCCCCTTCCCGAAGTGACCACTCAGGACGAAATGAAAGAATTGCACGACTCATTCGCTTTCATGCAAAAAGAGTTGGCCACCTATATTGAGCACCTGAAAGAAACGACCAGTGCCAAGGAAAAAATCGAGAGCGAACTGCGCATCGCCCGTGAGATTCAGATGGGAATGATTCCGCATATCTTTCCGCCCTTTCCTGATCTGCCCCAACTGGGACTTTATGCCATGCTGAAATCGGCCAAGGAAGTCGGCGGCGACCTCTATGATTTCTTTATGGCGGGAAACAAATTGTGTTTTGCCATCGGAGACGTCTCCGGGAAAGGGGTTCCCGCCTCCCTGTTCATGGCCGTTACCCGGACATTGCTGCGTTCGGTGGCGGATAAGGAACACTCACCCGCCAACATCATCCGCTCGCTGAACCGGTCGCTGACCACCAGCAACGACTCGAGTATGTTCGTGACCTTCTTCCTGGGCATGATGGATATTGAAACCGGTCAGATTGACTACGCCAATGCCGGGCACAACCCTCCCGTTATTCTGTCGCCCGACGGAACCATCAGCTGGCTGCCCAGGACCCAGAATCCCCCCATCGGGCTGTTCGAGGATGCGGACTATGCTGAAGCCACCTTTGCCATCCGCCCCGGTGACAAATTGTTCCTGTACACCGACGGAGTAACCGAAGCCGAGAATGCCTCCCGCGAACTTTTTGGGGAAAAACGTCTCAGCCAGGAACTGAGCCGATGCTCACGACAGACCCCAAAAGAACTGGTCAGCACTCTGGAAACCACCTTGGCAGGACACGTTCTGGACTGGCCGCAATCGGATGATATTACCATGATGTGTATGTCTCTCAATGAATAGTATGGAAAGTCATATTACTCTGGAAAACAGGATGGAAGAGCTAGGTCGCATGCCGGCCTGGCTGGAAGAGCTGGGGGAAGCCTGGGGGCTTCCGGCTGCCAGTATGCTCTCTTTCAACGTGGCCCTGGAAGAAGCGGTCAGCAATATCATCCTCTACGGCTATGACGACCCGGGAACACATCAAATTGAACTTCAGGCCACCCTCCAGGATGGGGTTTTGCGCTTCGTCCTGAGGGACGACGGACATGAATTTGACCCTACCCGGCGTCCTCCGCCTGACCTGAACCTGCCCGCCGAAGAACGGCCCATAGGTGGTTTGGGCATCTACATGATCCACAAGATCATGGACAGAGTGGAATACCATAGAATCAATTCCTATAATCATTTAATACTCACCAAAAACACCGGAACATGACCACTCAGGTTGATTTCTCCAATGGCTATGCCATCGTGTCGGTCGAAGGAAGGGTGGATACCACCAATTACCTCGACTTCGAAAAAAGTCTTACAGAAGTGATGGATGCAGGCCACAAAAAAATTGTCATTGACTGCTCAGGAATGAATTACATCAGCAGTTCCGGGCTCAGGGTATTTCTCATCACCCACAAGCGGATGCTTGCTGCTGGCGGCTCCCTGACACTGTGCAGCCTGCAACCCGGAATTGCCGAGATATTTGAGATATCGGGCTTGTTCTCCATATTCACCATGGTTCCCGACCGGGCGGCTCTGTCATGAAATGGAGGCGTCCGCCTGGATCAGTCAGTGCCATCGCTCTGGCTCTGTACCTCTTGTGTTCGTGCAACACAGAACCATCCGGGCTGACCGTAGGATACGTACAAATCACCCCCGATCCTGTGCTGGAAGTAGCGCGTACAGGATTGTTCCGGGCCCTGTCTGATTCCGGATTGCATGTAGGCCAGCAAATCCAGCTGATGGATCTGAACGCGCAGGGGGATCTGTCGATGATCACTTCCATGCTGCAGTCGTGTCAGGCACGCAATCCTGCGCTGATTATCACATCGGGCACGCCCTGCATGTTTGCTGCCGCGCAGCAGGTACAGGAAACTCCCGTGGTGTTCACTGTGTCGTTTGCCCCACAGGCAGTAGGGTTAAAGCAAGTTCCCGGAAATTTGTACGGAGCATACGACCCCCTGCTGGCCGGGGAGACGGTAGCTCTGATTCAGGAATGTCTCCCCGAAGCCCGCAAAGTCGGAATCCCTTTCAACAATGCAGAGCCCAATGCGGTTTTTTCAGTAGGCGTGTTTCGCAAAGAGTTGGAGAAGGCTGGCCTGGAGGTGCTTACAGCGTCAGTCACCAGCCCTAACGATATCATGATGGCCGGGCAATACCTCACCGGGCAACAGGTGGACCTTATTCTGGTTGCCGCTGACAATACCACCTATCTGGGCCTGAACACCCTTTCCAGGGTAGCAGCAGATTCCAGAACGCCATTGTTTGTAACAGACCCGATACAGGCCGAAAAAGGGGCATCCGTTGGCTTTGGCGTCAACTATGACCAATGGGGTTACCAGAGTGGCCTCCTTGCCGTGGAGATTCTCAGAGGCAGAGTTCCCCAACCACCCATTCAACCAATCACCCAATACGAGTTAATCATCAACGAAAAAGCCTGCAGGGAACAAGGTTGGTCTGTTCCAGGCTCTGTCCGTGAACGTGCAGAAAGGCTTATAGAATAGAGTCCGCACGCGCCACAAGGGCTTCGGTGAGGTTCCAGGAGTTTCCTGCGGCATTAAGGGCCTGACGATTGATGAGCAGTTTCTCGGGAACCACATTGTCAACCCGGAACGAGACCGGGTCTGCACCTTCCAGAATGTCAGCAGCAATGCGCCCCACCTGAAGCCCTACCTGGTAGTAGTTGGCTCCCAGGCCAAACAGAGCCCCCAATGCCGGGTGGTCTGTATTGTTGGTAAAAACCGGAATACCTCCCTCCCGGGCTGCTTTGATGACCATATCGGCAGCAATCTCCACCGTGTTGTCTCCTCCAATCCACAATGCTTCGGCACCCTTGACGACCAGTGCCTGAGATGCCTCCAGCACCCCGGAGGAATTGTCCACCATACTCTCCATCAGGGTAATTCCCAGAGAGTCACACACCTTGCGGGCAATCAGGACACAAGCCTCCGAGCAGGATTCACTGCGGCACCAGGTCACCCCGACCTTACTCAGGCGGGGATTCATCTCCCGTGCAATCAGGAAAGCCTTTTCAACCGGCTGAAACGTACCAGCACCTGACAAATGCGCAGGACGTTCCTCCGGATGCATCCGGTCCAGACCTACTCCGGCCCCGTAAGGGTCAGTGACGGTTCCAAACACGTGAACCACGGTACCCTTCTTATTGGCCTGCGCCATCACTTGCAGCGCTGGTGTACTGGCTGTCAGCACCATGTGATATTTCCCGTGTACAATTTCCCCGGCAATGGTATTGGCTGTGGGCAAATCGTTCTGAGCATTGAAAAAGGTCAGCGAGATGGTTTTTCCTTGCACAAATCCCCGGGACGAAAGGGCATCCACATAACCTCGCTCCGTGTCATCCAGCGTTTGCCGGGACGAAAACTTGAACAAGGCAATTCTTTTCAAAGGCTGCTGGACCCGGACCGGATTCCGGTCGGTGAAGACAAGAATCAGGGAAACGCCCAGAATCACAGCAAGCCCGGGGCCCAGTTTACGGACAACCGACATCATAACATAAAAGGGATAACTATTCTCACTGAGCAAATCTACAAATATTTCCGGGTTAAATAAATCCTCGCCCGGTGCACACCCAAAGCATCAAATATGTACCTTTAGGGGCCTAACATTTTTCACATGAAACCCTTCCTCAAAATCCTTCCGAAGCTGCTCTTTCTGGTAGCTGCCGTTGTTCTGATACTATTTATCACGAAGAAGAACCCACCATCAGAAAACGAAACTGGCAAAAAAAACCTGATTCTGATTCAGTACAACGATTCTCCTCTTTCAGAATTGTCCGAAGCTGGCATCCGCAAGGGGCTCACAGACCTGGGATGGACTGAGGGTAAGGAGTACGGACTCAGGGTCCAGAACGCTCAGGGAGATATTGCCACTCTGAACATGATGGTGGATGGCGCCTGGAACGACCGTCCTGACTTGATTTTTGTCACTTCTACGCCTACGTTGCAGGCCACCCTGAAAAAAATCAAGGATATCCCGGTGGTTTTTTCTGTGGTGGCAGACCCGGTGGTGGCCGGAGCCGGGAACAGCTTCACCGACCACCTGCCCAACATCACAGGTATCTCCACCCTCGGGGATTATCAGGGGATGAGCCGCTGGCTAAAGCGAATCATGCCTCAGGTGAAGACCATCGGAACCCTGTACTCTCCGGGCGAGGCCAATTCCGTGAAGAACATGAACGACCTTAAGATGTACGCAGAGCAAGAAGGGATCCGGCTTCTGACCGTTCCGGTCAATTCCAGTGCTGAGGTGATTGATGCGTCCAGAGCCCTGATGACGCAGCACCCCGATGCCATTTGCCAGATTATTGACAATCTGACCTCTTCGGCATTTGCGGCCATTGCCAAAATATCCAAGGAATACCGCATTCCCCTGTTCGGATTTGTCAGCGATCAGGCCGAAAAAGGCGCCATTCTGGTGGTGTCACGCAACTATGAACAAGCCGGTCTGGACGCGGTACAACTGGCCAGAAAGATATGGGAAGGCACCCCAACCGCTGAGATACCTTTCGAATTTGTCAGCCGTACGGATATTTACATCAATCCCTCTGCCGCCGCTTTCTACGGCATCACGCTTCCGGATACACTTCTGAACCATCCCGATGTCATCAAAGTTCCCTAACATGGAAGATAAACTACTCATCCACAGGGAAGAACATCCCCATGGCATCCGCATTCGGCTGGAAGGTCGTATGGATGGCTACTGGTCCAGGCACCTGGACGAGTATCTCGAAGATCAGTTGCGTTCGGGTGCAGAACAGATCTCCCTCCACATGGAGGGGGTGAGCTATCTGAGTTCACTGGGCATCCGGGTCCTGGTGAAATACACCAAACAGTTCAAACAGATCAACGGCACCTTTGGGCTGGAGTGCCTTTCAGAACCGGTTCAATCTGTGCTGGACATGGTGGGGCTGACCGGCATGCTCTCCCAGGCAAAGCCATCCTCGCCTGCCCGTGCGGCACAGGATGACATTTCTGAAAAGGATGGAATTCACTACCATCTGCGGCACCTGACGTCTGCAAAGCCCATGCGTTGTTTCCTGACCGGAGTCCCCGGAAAATTGGCGGAACAGTCATTCACCGAATCGGATTGTATCACCGTCCCTTTCCGGAAAAACCGCTATGGCATCGGGCTCGGTGCCATCGGCTCAGGCTTTGAGGATTGCCGCAGTCGCTTTGGCGAGTGCATCGGACTGGGGGATGCCGTGGTATTCATGCCCGCAGGCCATGCCAAAAGCCCCGATTACACATTGCTATCAGGGGGCCTTGTTCCGGAATTGCAGCTACTCTACGGCATTCTCTTCGAGGGCCCTTTTGCTTACACCCTCCGGTTTTCTGCCCGGGAGTCAGGCCGCAGGCTGCCCCTCAGCCAACTTTTGAACGACATCAGGGCCATCACCGGTTGTGACCAGTTTGTCATGGTGATGCTGGCCGAGGCTTCTGGGCTTGTAGGTACCTCCCTGAGCGTTTCACCTGCAGCCGCGAGCAGCGAAAACACACTGTTCAGTTTCCCCGCTGTGAGGGAGCAGTTTAACTTCACCACAGAACCTGAGCATCAGAATATGATGACCATTACCGCAGGCCTGGTATCCCGAACACCCTCCACTGAGGTCAGGGCCTTTACCCGTCCCTGCCCATCGGACCCGGAAACATTCCTGCACTTACATTCCGCCGTGTTTTCCTATGCGCCACTACGCAAGTCGGACATTGATCTGGATGCAACCATTGCCACCTTCTTCGAGGAAGACAAAATTCAGGATGTTATGCATCTCATTCAGGATCACAGAGAAGCTCTTGGAGCCGGGGAAAGCGAGTTTCTCCAGGGTACCTGCTGGATCAGCCCGGTAGCATCAACCGAACCATGGAATAAGGAGGTGTTATGTCGTTAATGATTGGAGCCATCACCATCGGGCTGATTCTGGCCCTGCTCGCCCTGGGCATCTTCATCAGTTTCCGGATTTTTGGCGTTGCCGACCTCACAGCAGAAGGGTCCATTACCCTGGGGGCTGCCATTGCTGCAGCACTCATTGTGGCCGGAGTCCATCCGGCAACCGCCACCCTGCTCGCCTTTCTGGGCGGGTTCGCAGCCGGAGCCCTGACGGGGATTATCCACACCAGGTTCAATATCAACAGCCTTCTGGCCAGTATCCTGGTGATGACTGCGCTGTATTCTGTGAATCTTCACATCATGGGCAGGAGCAACGTCCCGCTGATGTCCGAGGCTACAGTGATCTCCTTCTTTGAGGGGATTCAGCAGATGATTTCTCCCGGCCGTGACCAGGTACCGTTTCTGGGATGGGCACTGCCTGGCAAGGATTTGTTTGTCCTGCTGTTCTTGCTGCTGAGTGTGGCTGCTACCGGATGGTTGCTCTTCAGGTTCTTCAAGTCCAACTACGGTACCGCGATGCGGGCCACAGGCAATAATCCGAATATGATCCGCGCCCTGGGGGTAAACACCAAGACGATGATTATTCTGGGGCTGGCATTGTCCAACGGGCTGATTGCCCTCTCTGGAGCGTTACTTTGCCAGTATCAGGGTTTTGCTGATGTCCAGATGGGTATCGGGATGTTGGTCTGGGGGCTGGCGAGCGTGATTATCGGAGAAGCCCTGATCAGCGACAAGTCACTGGGGTTCCTGATCACCGGTGCTGTCATGGGCTCTGTCATTTTCCGGCTGCTCGTGGCGGTAGCGCTCCGTTGGGGCATGAACCCAAATGATTTAAAACTCATCACGGCCGTGTTTGTGTTCATCGCCCTGGTCCTTCCGGCATGGATGAAAAAGTTGAACCAAAAGAAATCCGAAAATGTTGCACATTGAAAACCTGCACAAAACCTTCAACCCGGGCACCATCAACGAAGTGAGGGCGTTACGGGGTGTGAGCTGCACTGTTGAGCCGGGGAGTTTTGTCGTCGTACTGGGCACCAATGGTTCCGGAAAATCTACCCTGCTGAATGCCGTAGCGGGAGGCTTCCTGCCGGACACAGGAAAAATTCTGCTGGACGGAGTGGATATCACACAGTTCCCGGAGCACAAAAGAGCCAGGCTGATTGGCCGGGTTTTTCAAAACCCCTTCACAGGGACGGCTCCGGATATGAGCATTGCCGAGAATCTGGCTTTGGCGGCCAAAAGGGGAATGCATCGGGGGCTCGGACAAGCCCTGAATAAGAAATCCCTTGAAGCCTTCCGGGAACAGTTGCGTTTGCTCAAAATGGGGTTGGAAGACCGCCTCGACAATCCCATCGGGAAGCTTTCCGGGGGACAGCGACAAGCCATCACCCTGCTGATGGCTTCCTGGCTGAAGCCTCGTCTGCTGCTTCTGGACGAGCACACTGCTGCACTGGACCCCAAGACAGCGGCCAAGGTGATTCAACTCACCGAAGAGATCATCCACCGGGACCAACTCACCACCATGATGGTCACCCACTCCATGCAACAAGCCGTGAACATGGGGGACCGCATCCTGATGATGCATCAGGGACAGGTTCGGTACGACATCGGCCGGGAGGAAAAGAAAAGACTCAAGGCACGCGACCTGCTGGCAATGTTCGATGACATACGCAAGAAGGAGCAAGTGGACGCAACCACCGCTGAAATGCTTCGCCAGTATTATGTGTAGCAAGAGCCAAGCTTCGGGGGAAACGGCCCCTGAACGTTAAAAATCCTTAAATAACCATTGGGTAACGAAACTAGATGTATTTTTGGATACAAACATTCTATTATTTCGACCCTTATGAGAAAACACACCAACAAGTTTCTGGGGGCAGTATGCGCCCTGTTTCTGCTGTTCTCGCCCGTATTCGGGCAGATTGGCACCCGCTTCCCCTCAGAACGCAAAGTTATCAAAGACCCGGTCACCGGAGCAGAACTCGTCTTTCTCACCAGCCAGCAAGGCAAGGGAGACAGAAAAATCTATCAAACCCATAACCAATGGACCTCGGACGGAAAATGGCTGATCTTTGGCTCCAGCCGGGCTCAGGGTGAGGCCATCGCCGTCAATGAAGAGACCGGTGTTATGGTGCAGGTCACCGAAGGTGGCTACACCGGCATGCTCAACATTGCGCGCAACTCCATGAAACTCTACTTCATGAGGTCCGTCCGGGCACCCCAGCCCGCCGCTCAACCTGCGGCTGCTCAACCAGCCGCCGGACAGCCAGGTGCTGCCCCCCGAAATTTCCAGAGAGGAGACGGACGGGTGGAAATTGTGGAAGTGGACCTTGCCAAACTCTTCGCCGATAGCGAAGCCGGCAAACTCAAAGCCGCTTCTGAATACCAGAAAGTTTGCGGTGTAACTCCGCCCGAAATCGGAGCTGGCGGGGATATGGCCCTGGATGGTGGTGAAGAAGTAGTGTACTTCAGTGTCGGACGCGAAGAAGCTGCACGCCATCTGCCCGAAGGCACCAAACTGGAAAGCAATTTCGGTCCCAGAAACATGGGTGCAGGTCCTTCGGGCATCGCCAGTATGGACCTCAAAACCGGAGTCATCAAACACGTCATTTCCGTACCCTTCCAGGTGGGCCACATTCAGACCAACCCCTGGGTGCCTGGCGAGATTGTTTTCTGTTGGGAAACGGGAGGAAAAGCTCCTCAGAGGACCTGGACGGTCAAGGCAGATGGTACGGGTTTACGCCCAGTATTTGTCGAAGCAGAGCACGACTGGGTCACCCACGAAGCTGTGATTACCAAGGATGAAGTCGCCGTTGCCATCATGGGTCATCGCGCGATTCGCGCTCTGGACGGAAGTGTAGCGAAAGTAGAAAGCACCACGGCCAACCCCGGACAGGAAGACGGCTGGGGTATCTCGGGCACCCGCGCCTTCGCCACCGGCCTGGCCATCATCAATCTCAGAACCCGCGACTATTATCTGGCAGGCCAAACCAAATCGGGCAGCGGGTTGTGGCATGTGAGCGGCTCGGGTGACGGACGCTTTGCCGTTGGGGATGACTTCAACCGGGACATCTGGCTGATTGACCGAAAGAACAACGAGATGATGCTTCTCTCTTCAGGGCACAAAGCCACTGCTTCTGACCATCCGCATCCCACCTTCAGCCCCGACGGCACCAAGATTCAGATTCAGTCGGCCATGCTGTCGGAGGACAACCGGTCCATGAACATCTGCGTGATCAAGGTTCCTGAAGCCTGGCTGAAACGCACCTACAAATAGTCACAGGCTGGATATATGAAGAAGAGGCTGCCTCAACCGGGCAGCCTCTTCGTTTTGTGTCGGCTCATTGACAATATTGCTTTTTCAGGTCTGCTGCCCGGGGATGACCAAGCTCTACCGCACGGGTAAGATCGGTGCATCCACCCTCTTTCTGTCCCTGCTGAAGCCTGATCTGCCCCCGGACATAGAAAGCGTTGGCATACTCAGGGTCGAGCTGAACCGCCTGATCGAGGTCCTGAAGCGCACCAGGATAATCCTGCAGCCTCATGCGGCACATCCCCCTCATCCCGTACACCTGGGCATCACCTCCCTTGAGTTCAATCGCCTTGTCATAGTCTGCCATAGCTCCCTGAAAATCTCCAAGCACATACTTGGAATTGGCTCTGCCGGTATAGGCCAGCGCAAAGGTCGAATCCATCCCTATCACCTTTGCAAAATCGGCAACAGCCCCTGCATGCTCCCGCATCTTGGCCTTAGATACACCCCGGTTGTAGTACGAGGTGGTATCGCCGGGCATCAGTTCCAGGGCCTTGTCGTAGTCGGCCACAGCACCCGGATGATCTTCCAGCGCCGCCCGGGCAGAAGCCCGTGCTGCAAAAGCAGGGCCGTGCGTGGCATCACGCTGAATCACCTGGCTGAAATCAGCAACTGCCCCCTGATAATCATGCTGTTTGAGTTTGGCAGCACCCGTACTGAATAAACTGCCCGCTGGCTGTGCAGCACACACAACCGAACAAAGAACAAACAAGGCGAAACATAAGGATTTCATAATCTCTTCATTTAAATGATTCCGTTAATCGGCAAGGAGCTGAACGGATCTTCGGATCAACCCGGTCCGGACTCCATTGGTTGTGAGAATTTGTTCCTTCCAGATGTATTCCGGATGTATTTTGCGTTCCCTGCGGGTGAATTTCGAATAGGCAAACTGATGCACATAATAGGTGTCGGATTCAGGGGCGACAAATTCCTCCCGAATCTTGAGTCCATCAACATCGTATGTCCAGAGAAACCGTCCCTTCAACGAGCCCGTTCCGCTATAGTCACTCCACTCGGCCACACTATCACTGGGTGTATAGGCATAGACCCGTACCAACTCATCAGAACCCTGTGGGTTGCTGCGGGTTTCCCGGACCCTTCTTCCCCGATCATCATACTCGTAGCGGACAGAAATGCCGGGCTGAACAGGGAGAAATTTGCGCATCCTGACAAGCCTGCCCTGGGCATCATATTCGTAACTCGTTTTTAAATCCATTTGTCCTTCGGGCAGAAAATCAGCCTCCGTTGTCAGTCTTCCGGCATCATCGTAGGTCCAGGTGCGTCTGAATAGCGTTTTCTGTGCCTCATCCAGTTGCCGCATTTCTGTCTTTCGCCCCTGACCGTCGTATGCATACACGGATCGATCCGCCCAGGCTCCATCCGCTTCTTCCTCCAGTTCCTCGGTCAGGTTGCCGGAATCGTCATACTTGAAGGTCTTTTTGAGAAACAACTGCCCATCGGGGGAAAGTTCCCTGATCTCAGAGAGCCAGCCACGTGAATCATATCGGTACAGAAAATGGGAATATGGCGGTTCTCCGGGGCTGTATGTCCTTTTCTGAGTCGGATTTCCCCGGGCATCCAGATGCATTACCTCCACCCTCCGGACACGCTCCGGGCGAAAAACACCAAAGACCTCGGAACCTTCAAACACAGAATCGGTCACCACGATTCGCGGAGAATTCGGCTGGTTCGCAAATCTTCCTTTAAAAGAACAGTTCTTCCTGAGGGCCTTGGCAGCATCGGGGTGACCAGCATCTGATGCCCAGGAGAAGTCAGCACAGGCTTCCTCCTTCCGTCCCAGACGAAGCAGCACCCAGCCTCGCTCATACCAGGACTGAGCGTTCCTCATTCCCCCTTGAAGAACTGCGTCAAAATCCGACAAAGCGCCTGCAAAATCTCCCTTCTGCTTACGAACCAAACCCCGGTTGAACATCGCCTGGAGGTCTCCGGGGTGCATGTCCAGCAAACGGGAGTAATCAGCATCCGCTCCCTCAGGATCTTTGAGGCGCGACCGCACATACCCCCTTCCATAATAGAATTGATAAGTTTCGGGGCGCAGCTCTATCGCCTGGTTGTAGTCTGCCAGTGCTTTGCGGAACTTGCCCAGCGCGGTATAGGAACCACCCCGGAAATGATATAGCAAGGCATTTCCGGGCTCCAGAGAAAGTGCCTGAGAAAAATCAGCAACAGCACCCTTATGATCCCCAAGGGCTACCCGGGCATTCCCCCGGACACCCAGAGAACCGGCATCTTCCGGATCCAACGCCAGGGCCTTGGTAAACATTTCCACAGCACCCGCATAATCCTCGGAGTCGTATAGAATATGGGCCTTAAGAGCCCACTCCTGGGCACTTCCGGCAGCTCCGCCGCTCGCGCTGGAGATGGTACTTGCGTTGGTGTCCACACTTCGGCCACTCAGATTGCTTTGAGCCCCGGCAGGAAGCATCCACAGCAAGCCACACAACAAAACCCAAAAAATTCTCATGACAGCTCCATTAAATCGTTAATGCTCAACAATGTACCGCACATTCAAGACCGGTGTCCGCATCCTCAATCTGAAACGTGGTGTGTTCAATGCCATATCGATCTTTTAAATACGCACGAATCCTCGGCAATAAATCTCCCTGATCTGTATGGCGCACAACCAGATGGACCGTCAGGGCCACCTGGGTGGTACTCATCGCCCAGATGTGCAGATCATGAAGGCTCTTCACCTCCGGCTGCTCCAGCATGAAGGCCCGGACATACGCGATAGGGATATGAGCTGGAACAGCGTCCAGCACCAAATCCACCGATTGGGTGAACAACCTCCAGGTTGCCCAGAGGACAAAGAACACAACCAGCAAGCTAGTGGCCGGGTCTATCCACAAATGGCCGGTCCAGCGCATCAACAAACCCGCCAGCACAACACCGAGCGACACGGCAGCATCCGTGGCCATATGCAGAAAGGCCCCCCGAATGTTCAGATCATGGGCACGCCCCCGGAAGAACAACCACGCAGTCCCCGCATTCACTACTACCCCCACTGCTGCCACCACCATCACGATATCGGCCGAGACAGGCTGGGGGTCCATAAGTTTGGCAATGGCATCCCGGACAATAAACCAAACGGCTCCAAACAGCAACAATGCATTGATCAACGCCGCCAGAATCGTCGTTTTTCTGAATCCAAAGGTATAACGCCCCCGTGGCCTCAGAGCAGCCATTCCAGCCGCCATCCAGGCCAGGACCAGACCCATAACATCACTGGCATTGTGTCCTGCATCGGCCAGCAGGGCCGATGAATGGGCCTTGAACCCCCACAAAACCTCCACACCTACAAAGAGCACATTCAGGCCAATCCCCAATATAAATGCCCTGCCATGACCCTCGGGAGGCAGATGCACATGATGATGCCCTTGGGCATGCGGATGCTCATGAGGCTGCGACTGTGCATGCCCGGGAACATGGGCGTGCACATCCGGATGCCCGGCATTCTCAGTCCCGGTATGAATGTGTTTGCGAATCATCTCAAATTCTGAACGATGCCATCAGCGCCGGGACACCCAGTTCAGTCGTCCTGGAACCCGGAGCAGCACCGGAAACCGTAAAGATGTAGTCTCCCCTGAGCAATTGCTTGCTTCCATCCTCCATGACCATCTCCAACTGCTCGGGCAATACCTCAAAGACTACCTCACGCTTTTCTCCCGGACGTAAGGCTGTCCGGCAGAACCCCACCAGAGACTGCAAAGGAGTCTGCACACCAGCCCCAGGAGCCTTGAGATATAACTGTGCCACTTCTTCCACAGCATAGCGGCCCTGATTCTCCAGCGTGGCCCGGACTAAATAGGGTTTGCCCGAACGCATAGCGGGTGCCGACAGGCGAATGTCTGAATAGACTACTTTGCTGTATGTCAGACCATATCCAAAAGGATACTGGATATTTCCCGCCATATACTTGTAGGTCCGGCCTTTCATGGAGTAGTCCTCAAAGGCAGGTAAGGAATCAGCGGTCACAGGAAAGGTAACGGGCAGTTTGCCCGAAGGAGAGACTTCCCCAAACAGCAGGTCTCCCAGGGCCAGGCCACCTTCCTGCCCGGGATACCAGGCAAGGATCAATGCATCCGAGAGTTGGGCAATCTCCTGCACATCCATGGGGCTTCCCCCAGTAAGAACAGTGACAATCTTATTCCGGTTGCCCCTGCGAACATTCCTTAGAAACTGCAACTGATGCTCGGGTAATGACAAGGAGGCCTTATCACCCTTGGTCGGGGAAGAGATTGCATCTCCCTCTTCTCCCTCAAGGGCTGTGGACAGGCCCATCACTACCACACAAACCTCGGCACTCCGGGCCTCTCCTGTGGTCCAGTCTATGGGATTCACATTCGGGACAGTAGGCTGAAAACCTATCTTGTAGTTGATGCTGGTACCACTGCTTACCTTGGAAACGATCCCTTCGAGGAAGGTGCTGAGCCGGGGCGACATCCCAAAATAATTGCCCAGCATCACCGACACATCGGTGGCATAGGGCCCCACCACATACATCGAACGAACCCCTTTGTCCAGCGGAAGGGTTTCCCGGTCGTTCTTGAGCAGCACCATTCCCTTCAGGGCTGCCTCACGGGCCAGGACAGCGTGGGCTTCGCAAGCAATCACGGACTCAGGGATATGGTCGTAGGGCGTGGGGGGTTGACCCGGGAGAATGCCCAGTTTCAAACGGGTCATCATCAGCGGGTACAGAGCCCTGTCCAAATCTTTCTCTGTCACCAAACCCTGATCCATCGCCTGTTTCAGCGCGCGAAAGGTACTGCCGCAATTCAGGTCCATACCGCTCTTGATGGCCAGAGCCGAGGCTTCGGCAGCCGTTTTGACCAGTTTGTGCCCCTGGTAGATATCAGCCACAGCATCACAATCCGAAACCACATGCCCCGTGAATCCCCAACGGTCCCGAAGAATTTCGGTCAAAAGAAACTTACTGCCGGTTGCGCTTTCTCCGTACACCCGGTTATAGGCACTCATCACTGCTTCTACCCGGCCCTCTTTCACCAATGCTTCAAAAGCAGGCAGATAGGTTTCGTAGAGGTCTTTCCTGGAGGGCGCAACGTCAAATACATGTCGCAGGGCTTCGGGACCGGAGTGCACAGCATAGTGTTTGGCGCAGGCAGCAGCTTTCAGATAAAAGGGGTGGTTCCCTTGCAAACCCTTGACAAAGGCTACTCCGATGCGTCCCGCCAGATAAGGGTCCTCACCATAGGTTTCCATACCTCTGCCCCAGCGTGGATCACGGAAAATATTCACATTGGGCGACCAGTATGTGAGGCCAGCGTATTGCCCCCGGTTGCCCATTTTCTGGGCCACATTGTATTTGGCACGGCCTTCGTCCGATATGGCATCAGCCACCCGACGGATCATGGCCGTATCAAACGAGGAAGCCAATGCAATAGGCTGCGGAAACACCGTAGCCCGGCCACTGCGGGCCACCCCGTGTAAGGCTTCATTCCACCAGTTGTATGCGGGAATCTGGAGACGTTCCACGGCAGGGGCACTATTGAGGAGTTGTCCGATTTTTTCCTCCACCGTCATCTGGCCTATCAATTCCCGGGCTTTCCGGGACATCTGTGCCTGCAAGTCATCAGCAGCATGCACTGAGGAAGGGGAGACACAAAAGAAAGCCATCGAGACACAAACGAATAACAGCAATCGTTTCTTCATAAGAGCAGGGATTGTCAGGAATATGTTCTATACAAAGGAACATTATTTTTGGCATTCTCGGGTGCAATAGTTACATTTATCGCATCTTAGACTATCGTTTCAACGAACTTATTCCCGCCCTCATGCGCCTTCAATCTGGTATTGTCCTGCTTGGAATTGCTTCTCTTTTCACGATTTTTTACTCACAGGCACAAACGCCCGAACACATCAACCCTGACCTTCTGAGCCGGAAGTGGAGTGCCCGGTGGATTTCTCATCCCGACATTCAAGGCTCTGAGTACGGGGTGTACCTCTTCAGAAAGGAGATTAACCTCGCAACCATTCCGGAACACTTCCGGGTACATGTTTCGGCAGACAACCGATACAAACTGTTTGTCAACGGAACATACATCTGCAATGGACCTGCCAGAGGGCATCTGGTTAAGTGGAATTTCGAGAGTCTGGACCTGGCCCCCTTCCTTAAAGAGGGAAAGAACATTATTGCCGCTCAGGTGTGGAACTTTGCCGAGCAACGTCCTCTGGCCCAGCTTTCGGCCAAAACCGGCTTTCTGCTACAGGGAAACGCTGCCACTGAAGGAGATGTCAACACCAACTCAAGTTGGCTGGTATGCCGGGACAGTGCTTATGCTCCTTTACGGGTGACCATTCCTCAGTACTATGTCTGTGGCCCCGGGGAAGTTTTCCAGGGCTCGGCCCATCCCTGGGGTTGGATGCTTCCCGACACCGATACCCGCCTGTGGAAGAAGGCCAAAGTCGTGGAAGATGCCAAGCCCGTATATTGTCTTGGAGAAATGGGAGGAACTGCTCCGCATCTGCTCCAACCGCGAAATATTCCCATGATGGAAGAGCGTCCGCAACGGTTTGCTGTCATTCGCAGAACCGACCTTTCCAACCTGCCGGAAGGCTTTGTACAAGGAGGCAAAGATTTGCTGGTACCCCCGGCATCCAAAGTCAGGATCCTATTCGACCAGGGCAGACTCACCAATGCCTACCCGGTACTGACCTACTCAGGGGGGGCGCAGAGTAAGATCAGGCTCACCTATGCCGAAAGCCTTACAGACCCCAGAATGGGCAAGGGCAACCGGAACGACATTCTGAACAAGACGATCTCCGGAGTTCAGGACATCATCGTATGCGACGGAGGCTCCGGAAGAGTCTTCCAAACCTTATGGTGGCGAACTTTTCGTTATGTGGAGCTGGAAATCCAGACCACAGACGCTCCACTGATACTGAATGACTTCCACAGCATCTTCACTGCCTACCCATTCCGCGAGAATGCCTCCTTCACCAGCGACAATCCCTTGCTCTCCCGCATCTGGGAAGCAGGATGGCGTACGCAACGGCTGTGTGCCCACGAGACCTATTTCGATTGCCCCTACTACGAGCAATTGCAATATATCGGGGACACCCGTATTCAGGGGCTGATCACATCCTACGTGGATGGTGACCCTCGACTAATCAGGAGTGCCCTGCAACTCTGGGACGACTCCCGCCTTCCTCTGGGTATCACCCAAAGCCGATATCCCGCCCATGAAGTCCAGCTTATCCCCACCTACTCTCTGGCCTGGATTGCTACCCTCCATGATTATTGGATGCTACACGATGACCCGGAGTTTGTACGCTCCATGATCCCAGGCATTCTGAGCATCCTGAACTGGTACGAGGCCCGGCTGGACTCCACTGGAATGCTGGGAAAGGTGGACTGGTGGAACTTTGTGGACTGGGTATCCTCACGCAGTTGGAACACCGGGATGCCCCCGGAAATCCACACAGGAAATTCCTCGGTGGTGAGCCTGCTGTATGTTTACTCCCTTCAAAAAGCATCAGAGTTGCTTGAGGCATTTGACATGAAGGACCAGGCGGCAAGGCTCACCGAACAGTCACAACTCATTCAAAAGGCGGTGTACCACCTTTGTTTCGACCCCGCCAAAGGACTGATTGCCGACTCACCCCGCAAAACCTCTTTCAGCCAGCATGCCAATGCCCTTGCCATCAGCACAAACACGATAGCGGCAAAGGATCAGCCCGGAGTGATGAAAGCTCTGCTGAGCGACAAAGATCTGGCGCAATGCACCCTGTATTTCAGGTTTTTCCTGTTCGAAGCCCTGGAGCATGCAGGCATGGCAGACGGTTTTGTGGCGCTGCTCGACCCGTGGCAAAAAATGCTCGAGAGCGGGCTGACCACCTTTGCCGAAACACCTGACCCCACCCGCTCGGATTGCCATGCCTGGAGCGCTTCGCCGCTGTATTTCCTGCTATCATCGGTCTGTGGTATGCACCCGGCGGAACCCGGGTTTCGCTCGGTATTGATTGAGCCCCACCCGGGAGCTCTCAAACAAATCAAAGGAATCATGCCCCACCCCAAAGGAAAGATTGAAGTCAACCTACAGCAGGGTGTCCAGGGGCGCCTGACAGGAGAGATTAATCTGCCCAAGGGTCTCTCGGGAACCTACCGGCATCAAGGAAAGCAAATTGCTCTGAAAGGGGGTAGCAACAGAATCCTGTAGCAGATTCCTGAAGAGAACCCTTGAGACTCAGAACAGGATCAACTCCAGAACATTATCTGCCCAGCGTAACCTTCTTCGCCCCGGCACCTGCCTTCCCGGCTGCATTCCGTCCCAAACCCTGTACATTGACGCCCAACTGGGTAGCTTTGTCGGAGTTGTAAAAGGTAAGCACCGCACGCCCCTCGGCATCGGTTTCTACCTGTGGCGCCCAGAGCAGAGTCGCTCGGGTATCCGGAACACTCAGATCCCGGGACACACTATAATCCGGAGAGAAGAACTCTTTTTCCCGGGCGTATCCTTCCGTGGAAAAAGCACGTATCCCTGTGGTGGGATAGCGGTTCAAACCATCTGGCCAGGCATAGAGATTGATCACTATGTCATCATTGTGGGTTGGGAGGGCGCCATCGCTATCTCCTCTCCAAATATAGGGGAATGCGGCACCATAGCTATCCACCACGATCATTTTGTAGTATGCATGAATGTCTCGCATAGGAATCGGCTTAGCACCGCGCAGGGATTCCCATGAGTCTGTCAGGAACAATATCGGGCGGCCACGGGTAAATATTTCAGGATAGGCATACCGGACAAAATCCCGAACCGTTTCAATGGCAAATGAAGAGTCGCGCAGCGACTCCAGGATGGCCGGAATGTCCAGGGAAACCTCGGCCAGTGCCTCCAGCTCTGCGACTGGCTTAAACGCAAATGCTTTCAAAACCTGCCTGAAAACATTCTTCCTGGTTCTTAGCTCAAACGGTTCCAGTTCAATGATTCGGGCTATATCCGGATTATGTTCCGATATTGGCAATGTTTGCGCCCGACGTTCCTGGTCCAGAAGCGTTCTGGACTGATAGAACGATTGAGAGAGAGATTCCGGGGAAGGTTTGCTGAAGGGTGGCTCGCTGGCATCCAGCAAGAAGGCACGGTCCACATTCACCCCCGCCTGTTGCGTCACAAGATACATCTTTGCCGATCCAAAGTGGTCCGAAACAAACGAGAAGCGACCGAGTTCGTCGGCAAACCGGTTGTCCGCCCATTTTTCCTTCCCGGTATCCAGCAATAGGGTCACTTCATCCTTACCTGCCGGTTTCCGGGTGGCTTTTTCCAGAATGGTACCACTGATACGTATGCCACGTTCCACCGGATACCGAACTCCGTGAACTGAATCAGGCACGCTCCATGAATATTTCCGCCATCCCTGGGACAGGAGCAAGCATTCCAGAGCCGTATGCTTCTGCGGACTGTCCGCGTTAAAGTAATACCCGGGGTCTTCAATGATGCCCCGAATCTCTGAGGTCAGCAACAAATGGGTGAGAATGTTGTCCCCAAACCGGGATGTGTCGCAAACCTGAGTTTGATCGGTGACCGAAACCGAGAAGGATCCCTGAACCGGGTTTCCCCCGGAATCCGTAACCAGCAGATTCAGATAAACTGGTTCCCTGGGAGCAAAGGTATCCCGGGAGGCAAATACCGTCACCCTCAGATCGTCCTGATGATTGACAAAAATCAGCCGTTCACAGAGCGGGTTGCCGTCTGGGCCGTACAAGGTGATCTGGGAGACTCCCGTGGGGAGTTTGTTCCCGGGAATAGGAACGAGCAGCAAGGATTTGCTCATCCGGAACGAAGACCTCCAGATGGGCTGTCCTCCGTTCCAAACAACCAGGCCCAACTGCTCCGGATAATGGATGCCACCCTGATGCAACTGAACCAGAATCTGACGGGAATTCGTTCCGTCCACCTCCATCACGTACCCAACGGAATCCACAGCAGGCAATGGATGAACAATTCCCTCCGGGGAAATCCCGGTGACCACACGGGGATCAGGAGTAATCACGGCCGAATATGACTCACCAAGACGCGGGGTCAACCAAAAAAAACCCATCCCTTTGTGAAAAGTGGAAAAGCTGGCCACCACCTCATGCTGTGCGTTCCGAACCACCCCTGTGGCAGGCAGGCCTGCACCCTTACTGTCCGTAATTTTGAAGGCCACCCTGCACGGGATGCCAGCCACCCAATGCCCTCCTTCAGGGAAGAAATGGACACGAACATTCCGGGGGTCCAGAGACACATCCATCACCTGAGTTGAGTCCCCCACGGACAAAGACAATCGGCCCCATAACCGCCCCGAATCCGGGGGCATCAGCAACTCAATCGTACTGCTGCCCTGAGCATCGGTAGTCAAAGCCCCGATAACCGGCTCCATTCCGTCGGCAGCAAAAAAATACTCAAAAGAAGCGTCTTTCGGATGCATTTGCTCGTCCGTCAGATGCAATGTCATCCGCAGCGTATCCCACTCCGGGCCTGCATTCATCGAAGACATCAGGTGCCACCGGGCTTTGCCTGTGAACGGGCGGGAAAGCGTGATGAATTTCTCAAACTGCGGCTCAGTTCCAAAATTCCGCATCCAATTGGTAAAGGCGCGAATCCGGTACAAACCGGGTTCATATCCGGCTGAGAGTTCCATGGTCCCCGCGCCCAGACCCTGTTTGAGTTGCTTTTTCTGTGACTGCATCAGTGTACCGGAAGCATCCAGCAACTGCACATATAAGGTGGTGCTCAAGGTGTCAGGATCCAGACCATCACCTATTGTAGCATAAATTTTGTAGTACAGGGTATCTCCCGGATGATAGACGGGCCTGTCCAGATGCAAGTACACCCGTTCCTGAGGATAGGAGTACAACACCGAAGGCACGGCAGCGATACCGCCCAGAGGCACCATAAAAAGCATCCAGAACATCAGAACAGAGGAAACCCGGTGGGTGAAGCGGCACAATCTCATGGGCAAAAGTTAGTGAATGCCTCAGGCTGAGGAAGCAACAAATACTATTATGCTTATTTTTACACAAATCTATCTAAAACTAGGAATGATATTCTCTCTATCAAAAAAAAATGAAAAAAAATCTCATTCTCATAATGTTTCTGTGCCTGGTTTGTCTTCACCTGAACCTGAGGGCACAGCCTTCCGTCACTGATGCAGACGGAAATACCTATTCCACCCTGACCATCGGCTCACAGGTCTGGATGGCCGGGAACCTGCGAACCACCAGATACCGCAATGGTGATCCCATCCGGAACGTCAGAGACAATAAAGTATGGGAAAGCCTGCCAACAGGAGCTTTTTGCGTGTATGGACATAATGTGGAACATGCAGAAACATACGGTGCGTTATACAACTGGCATGCCGTGGTGGACAAGCGGGGGCTGGCTCCCGAGGGCTGGCACATCCCGACAAAGGCTGAGTGGGAAGTATTGTTTCAATTTCTGAGTGACAACGGATATGGATATGAGGGTAGCGGCAGCGACATAGCCTTCTCTCTGGCGGCAAACCAGGGATGGAGCCGTGCTGGCAAAGATGGGGCTATCGGAACGAAGATAAAACAGAACAACCGGAGTGGTTTTTCTGCGCTGCCTGGCGGAACCCGGAATCCCGGCGGAACATTTGTCAACAAAGGGGCTTACGGATATTGGTGGACAGGCAATGATGTGAGTGATGAGACGGCTCTGGCCGTCGGGCTATACAACAACGCCCAATGGCCCGCCCTGATTGAAAGTCGCAAGACCTGCGGCTACTCCGTGCGTTGCATCAAGGATACTGAATAGTCTATGATCAAATTTTCGGACAATAAATACAGAGGGGCCGAGGTGGACACATCCTCGCTGCCCTCAACACAGGCAGCATTTCGCAGAGAAATGGAGCAACTGATAAATGCTCTTGAGGACAGAGAACTCCTGTGGATCCATGTGCCCATCCAACAATCAAGTTTCATCCCGGTTCTGACCCGGTTGGGATTTGTGTTTCATCATTGCGAAGAAAACCAGTTAACCATGGTCAGGAAGATGACTGAGGATGCTTTTGTCCCTACAACCCGGAACTTCATCGTGGGCGTGGGAGCCATCGTGCTGCACGAAGGAAAACTGCTGGTTGTCCGGGACCGTTTCTCAAGAGGGTACAAACTGCCCGGAGGGCATATTGACAAAAACGAATCCATCAAGGACGCCGTCCAGAGAGAGGTCCTGGAAGAAACCGGCGTACGGGTTGCCTTTGAGTCCATCATGAATATTGGTCATTTCAGGCATGGACAATTTGGAGAGGCCAATCTGTACATGGTCTGCACCGCCCTGCCGCTCACAGAAGATATCTGCATCCAGGACTCCTCGGAAATTGCCGAAGCCTGCTGGATGGACACCGAGACCTTCCTGAGGTCCGGGGAAACAAACCATTACAACCGGAGTGTGGTGGAAGCCGCCCTCCGAAACAAAGAGCTCAAACTAACCCCACAAACCATTCCGCTCAGGGTCCCTGACGGAGAAGTCTTTTTTTAACGCTATGGCTCTGTAGTCAACACAGCCCCACCGAGGCCCTCGAGCAATACGGTAACCATCCCGTTCCTGGGCACCCTGAGGGTTTGCGCGCCCGCCGTTCTGTCTGGATTGTCTTGGATCACAGCCATATCCTTGCCCGAAAGCCAGGACAGATCCATCTGCAATTTTCGGGAAACAGAGTCCGCATTGGTCGCAGCGATGTACCACCGGTCGGCGTGACGACGGGCAATGATACAAAACTTACCGGGATAGCCGTCCACAAAGCGGGTCTCATCCCACACCGTGGGCACCCTGCGGAGGAAATCCAGCACAAAGGCAGGCTGTTCCTGAAGATTTTCGGGGGTTATCCCAAAATTCTGGATGGGCGACTGGTAGATAACTGAGGTGGCAACCTGGAAGGCATCGGTTGTTTTGCGGATTCTTCCGGAACGCTGGTTCTGCGAAAGCCTTTTGTTGAGCAGCACCGGACCGAAATCCATGGAGGAAACGGCATTCCTGATAAAGGGCAGCATCGTACTGGTGTAGGCCTCCCGGTCGGTGAAGTACTGATTGAAAATGATATTCTCTGACACCAGCGCAGCCTCACTGGTCATATGATTGGGATACATACGCTCCCATCCCCGTGGAAGTGTCGTCCCGTGGAAGTTCACAAAAATACCATAGCGGTTGGCATCGGTGAGGATATCTTCGTACAATTTCATGGTCACCTGCTTGTCCCCGCCAAAAAAATCCACTTTGATACCCTTCACCCCCAGAGCCTGGAGCCAGGCCATTTCCTTTTGGCGTGCCGGTGCGGTATCCATCCGGTGCTTTGGACCTTGGGGTGCATCATTCCAGGAACCGTTGGAATTATACCACAACATCACATCCACGCCTTTGGCGTGGGCATAGGCCACCAGCGAAGCCATCTGCTCATAGCCTATTTGCTTGTCCCACAGGGCATCTATCAGAATATACTCAAAATTCATGACGGCAGCCAGGTCAATGAACCGCTTTTGGTCCTCCACATTACAACTCCTGTCCTGCCAGACAATCCAGCTCCAGGTGGCCCTGCCCGGCACGTAAGCCTGTGAAGGCTGATATAGTGGCTTTACCGTATTGTACGCCGAGGTGGTCTCGACAATAGGCTTGAGGGTTTCGCCCACGGTGATGGTCTTCCAGGAAGTCTGCAGAGGCAGGCTGGTGGTCACAGTAGACTCCCCAATTCCATCGTTTTCTCTGGAATCAGGGAAGGCAATGGTGTACAGGCCCTCAGAGGAACCGTCACTAAGCCGGGTACCTGCGTACTGGCTGCTGACACCGGTTTCGGAGAGCAGCACCCAACCGTCACTTCCCACATGGAATAAGGCCGGGAATGTGTACCCAAGTTTGTATTTCGAAGGAGTCCCCACTGGTTCTTCATAGGTGTACTCTTCCTCATAACTGGGCTTGGTCTTCATCCATCCCTCATTCGCCGGGGCCTGAGGAGTGATAAAAGTAGTGGTCTTGCCCGGAAAATCAAATCCGGTGGCTTCCTTCAAAACGGTACAATGGGTGTGTTTTGAAGAAGAGACCCGGTAGGTCTGGGCGATATCGTTGTTGGACACGCTGAACACAATACACAGGGTATCCCCGGAACCGTTCACATAAGTGCCAGTCAGCACGTTGGCATGATACCGGATGCGGCTGGCCTTAGCATGTGGCATGGTGTAGGTTTCATCCACCAGATGGACTTTGCTGCTGACCAGAGTCAGCCCTCTGGAAAAGCTCCCGATGGACGTCTCCAAACCCAAGGGAGATGGCTCCAGCATCACCTTGTCCCGATAGGCCACCGAGTAGGAGGGCACGCCTCCTTCCAATCCCAGTTTTACACGCAACAAACCGTCCGGACTTTGGACCTCCTGAGCAGCCAGAAACCTCCAGGAAGCACACAGAAAAAGCAGCAATAATGTGAGAACTCTGTTCATAATAGTTTTATTAGCAGCCCGCGAATATACAAAAAAACGTCCTGCAGACAACATGTCCACAGGACGTTTCCATAAACCACAAGGCGTTACTTCTTTTTGAGACTCCATCCTCCTGCAAGGCCGAAAACGAACCAGGCAAGCGCAACGGTGCCGGCAGCGAACAGGGTATCTCCAATAATGCGCAGCCATTTAAATACCAATATATAGGGTTGCTGCATAAACTCAAGGGAACGGGCATACCACAATCCTTCCTGAACACTGGCAACCGTTTGCGCCAGTCCTACAGGAAGCACACTGATGAGCACCATGGCTGCCAGGCCAATATTGATGGCCCAGAAGGCAATTCTTACCCAAAAATCCTTCCATTCGGAGCTTTTGTTCATGTCTCTGAGCACAAACAGCATCAAACCAATCCCCAGCATGCCATAAACCCCGAACAGGGCAGTGTGTCCGTGCACAGGAGTAGTGTTCAGACCCTGCATATAGTAGAGTGCGATGGGCGGATTGATCAGAAAACCAAAAATACCGGCACCCACCAGATTCCAAAAAGCCACAGAGATGAAACAATAGATGGGCCATTTGTATGCCTTGATCCATTCACTGCTCCTGCTGATTCTGAGATTGTCGTACGCCTCAAAGCCCATAAGCACCAAAGGCACCACTTCCAGAGCACTGAAGGTGGAACCCAATGCCAGTACCGCCGTCGGAGTTCCGGTGAAATACAAGTGATGGAAAGTACCCAGAATACCCCCTGCCAGAAACACCACCGTAGAAAAAAGCACAGCAGTGGTAGCAGTTGCCGCTTTGATCATGTCCAGACGCACAAACAGGAACGCTGTAACTACTGCGGCAAAAACCTCAAAGAAACCTTCCACCCACAGATGCACCACCCACCAACGCCAATATTCGGCAATCGCGAGATTTGTCTGTCTGCCCCACATCAATCCGGCACCATAAAATGCGGCAATCGCTATCGTGGAAATCAGGAACAAAACCAAAAGATTCCGGCTTTCAGATTTCTTCTGCAAAGCCGGCCAGATGGCCCTGCCCATCAGCAACAGCCATATAATCAATCCCACAAAAAGAAACAATTGCCAAAACCGGCCCAGATCAACATATTCATATCCCTGATGACCAAACCAGAAATTCTCCACCAGCCCTAATTTTTGCATCACGCCCATCCACTGACCAATGAGCGAACCCACAACAATCACCAGCAAGGCGCCAAACAGAAAATTGACCCCGAGTCGCTGATACTTAGGCTCCACCCCGGAAATGGCAGGAGCATAGTACAAACCGGTGGCCAGCCACGAGGTGGCAATCCAAAAAATAGCAATTTGGATATGCCAGGTTCGTGAAACAGAATACGGCAGCCAATCTGCCAGCGGAATTCCATAGAATGCCTGTCCTTCGACAGTATAGTGCGCGGTGATAATTCCCATCAACACCTGGAACAACAGCAAGGCCGAGACAATCCAGAAGTACTTCAGCGTAGCCTTCTGTGAGGGTGTTTGTTGCTCATGCAACACAGGCAGACGAACGGGTGTTTGATGCCCCCCTTCGTTTCTGCGCAGGGCATAAAACCACACCATCAGGCCGATACCTGCCAGCAATAGGATGACACTAAAGCCCGTCCACAACAACAGGTCACCGGTAGGGCGATTGGCCACCAACTCTTCGGGAGGCCAGTTGTTTGTGTAGGTTATCTCCATGCCAGGCCGTTCGGTAACACAGGCCCAGGAGATCCAAAAAAAGAATGCATTCAGTTGTCGCACCCTTTCCGGATCTTTCAGGGAATTCTCGGGAATGCTAAAGGCATCCCGTTCTGCAGCCCGCTGAGGATCATTGGTAAACAAACCTCCGTAATACCTGCTGTTATCTGCAATGGCCTGGGCTCTCAACAACGAAACCGTCAGCGTACCGGTTCCTTTGTCGTAGGTATTGGCCCGCACCTCCTTCTGGAGGGTCACCTTCAGTGACGCCTGACGTTCCTCGGAAAGCAGTTCAAAAGGGATGCTGTCCTGCTGCAGAGACATCATGTTCAGCATAAACACAGCCTCGCGATGCAACCAATCAGCACTCCAATCGGGCGCCTGATATGCTCCGTGCCCCCAGACCGTTCCTACTTCCTGGCCACCCATGGTCTGCCATACATTTTGACCATCACGGATATCCTGGCCGGTGAACAAGACACTCCCGTCGGGAGTGACGACCTGCTCCGGAATGGGCGGGGCCTGACGGTAAATTTCTCTTCCGTAATAGAGCAATACGGCAAATGAAATGACCATTACGGCAAGAAAGCCTAACCATAGTTTTTTTGTTGTCATAGTGAATGGTTTTAAATAGGTTATGGATGCTGAAATGAATCTGCAACGATTGTCCGGACGCGTTCCCTGCTCCTGCTCCCCTACAGGCTTTTCGTAAATGTATGACATTTCCGGAGCATCCGCAAGTCCCACAAACCGACGACTCAATATCAGTACAAATCTATAAATATTTACTAAAATACAAAAAGGTCTTTTAATAATCTGAAACTTTTCTCTAATTTTGGAAATTCAAACACCCATAGCACGTTAAGAAAGGTGAAAAGAGCATGAATACGAAGCCTGGAAATCTATTTAAAAAAATGCACCGATGGCCGGGTCTGGTCCTGGCATTTATTCTGGGGTACTACGCGGTCACAGGCATCATCATGAACCACCGGGAATTGGTTTCGGGAACAGACATCAGCCGTAACGCCTTGCCGGAACAGTACAGCTACCGGAACTGGAACAATGGCGCAATCAAAGGTAGCCTGCAGATTGGCCAGGACAGTATTCTGATTTACGGCAATATAGGGATATGGCTTACCGATAGCTCCTTTCAACACTTTGCCCCTTGGAACTCTGGATTTCCCGAGGGGAGCGACAACCGAAAAATATTTGATGTGCATCAGGATCCGAACAGAGAGCTGTATGCAGCAACTTTGTTTGGCTTGTATGCCTGGAATCAGGCCGACAAAAGTTGGAAACGTTTCGGGATATCAGGAGGCCATGAGCGTTTTGTGGGTATCGAGAGCATCGCGGACACGCTCTACGCTCTGAGCCGTTCGCATCTGTACAAAGGAAGGGCCGAAGGGGTACAGACTCGGTTCTCCATCCTGGAACTGCCTGCTCCAGACGGGTATGAAAACAAAATTTCTTTGTTTGCCACCATCTGGCAGACACACTCGGGCGAGGTCTTCGGACTTCCGGGTAAAATATTCGTAGACATACTGGGACTTATCACGCTGTTTTTGTGCATCACGGGCACTATCTATTTCTTTTTCCCGGGCTGGATCAGGCGAAGGAACAGGAAGTCGGGCTCACCGGGGATGCTTCCGGCAATCAACCGGTGGTCGTTGAAATGGCACAACAAAATAGGTGCCTGGACATTCGTTTTGCTGATCATTCTGTATTTTACGGGGATGTTCCTCCGCCCTCCCCTGCTCATTGCCATCGCACGGGCAGAGCTCTCCCCACTGAAGTACACCCATTTAGACCAGCCCAATCCCTGGCACGACAAACTGCGGGACATCCTTTACGATCCAAACGAAAACACCCTGCTCCTGTCCACATCCGAAGGCATGTATGACACCAAACCATATCCTCTGAGTCCCCGCCAGATGCCTCACCAGCCACCTGTGAGCGTGATGGGTATCACTACCTTTCAACCGCTGGAGGACGGATCCTATCTGATTGGCTCCTTCAGCGGACTGTTTCGGTGGCATCCTGATTCTTTGGAGGTCAGGGACTACTTCAGCGGAAAGATTTATCGGGAACCTGCCGGTGGCCGGCCCGTGGGTGAATACAAAATTACCGGGGCCATCACCCATCCGGGTGGAGGCATGTATGTGGCTGATTATGAACAAGGCATCCTGCCGTCCCCAGAGGCCGTCAGCACAATGCCCTTTCCCCAGATGCCATCAGAAGTCCTGAATGAATCCGGCATGTCCCTGTGGAATGTGTGTCTGGAGATTCATTCCGGCAGATTTTTCCGGAGCCTTACCGGGGATGGGTACATCCTGCTGGTTCCCCTGTCCGGACTGTTGGGCATCACGGTCCTCATCAGCGGATACCTGCTCTGGCGCAAGAAATACCGGCATAAACCATGATCAACAACTCAATCCGCCGGCTGGCTTATCCCGGACAATTTTATCCATTCAACGCTCAGTTTTCTCCAACCTGTACTTGCCATATGCTCGTTTAATCTTCTCAAAAAAGAGCTTAGCGTGGCTATCCAGAACGTTTCTCTGGTATCTTGATTCCTGCTTTATCCAGAAGCGTCCCAGAAAGCATTCTTCCTTAGTGTATCCTGGCCTAAACGGGAAACGTCGGTATTTCTTGACGAATTTAAGAAGCCTGGGGTAGCCTATGCTGTTGGCAACGGATGTTCTATGGTCGCTCTCAACCGGAAAAAACTCTATCGGATATGACTTGTCGGCATAACCTAAATATCTCTCGCCATCTTTGTAATAAGGGACGAGCACCTGATCTTGATCAAGTTTGAGGTTTGAAATAATATTCTTTCTATTCGTACAGGGATGAAATTTCAGAACGTATTCGACAATAGCGTCAGCGGAAGCGATTTTCTCAGGTGTTGAGTCAATATATGCCCGCACAAGGGCACGAATTGTTCCGTTCCTCCATTCAGGGCGATTCCACTCCGCGAGAAGATAGGTGCCTGTCCGACCAATCGGGATGATGTTCGCGTTTTGGCAGATGGCACCTCGCAGACTGTTTGCATTGGAGTCCCTCTCCGGATATTGACACCTGTACGCCTCCAGGATTTCTAAAAAAGCCATGGGGCGGCCTGCAGCACGTAGCATCTCTTCTATAACAAGTGGATTGGATTTGTAGGCATTGGGCGGAAAGAACACGTAGCCAGCATCGACTTTGACGGGGAAGTGCAGGGAAAGAATGGTACGGCAAACCGTGTCAATCTCAGGCATCTCATCTTCGCAATCATGCATCTTAAGGTGGGAATGGATGATGTCTTTGAGGCAGACTCGCTCCTCGTTGTGGCGTTTTTTCATCATCCGATGATTCATCTGATTTATGAACGTCTCAAAGTCAAAAAGAGGAGTCAGTGCGGTAGGAACAATGTAAAGATATTGGTCTGAATAGTAGCAACCACCTATGCTCTTAACAGGCATTCCAATCAAGGTGAACTCATCAAAGATGGTTCCAAGTACCCAATAGACAAAATTGCGGTTGAAGTGGGTGCCTTCAGCAGCATTGATCTTGTCCTCAATATGTCTCATTGGGTAGGGGTATGGATTTTTGCCTACGATTCCCAGATGGAGGTACAATTTGTAATATTCGGACAATTCACTGATGAGCATACTGCGTTTCTGCTGAACTCTTTCTTTGGTGATTTTAAGCAACGCAGCTACTTGTTTTAGTTTAGGCAATCTCTGATCCTGGTAAATGCGCAGGCAACCGTTGATGATGGTTTTCTCTACCTCCGGCCGATTTTCCAGATAGCATTGAATGGAAGCAAAAATAGGGAAATAGCCCAGGGATTGTTCTTTCTCAAGCAGCATCTCAAATGCATCCTCGGAAAGACCGAACTCGAATGGAGACACCAACAGGTGGTGCCTGATATGCGCTCTTACAGACTCTTGGTCATGACATTGTTTTAGGAATTCTATCGTACGGGCAAAAAAATCATCAATTTCAGGAATGGTTTTGGGGCCAATGGTCGGAATCGATGCCATACAATCCGGGGCGCAGATTCGGTTGTAAAAAGCCGAAACAGAATTGTTGCATTCATGCAGCAGCCACAGCATGCGATTCTTGGCACGGGTGGAAAGGCCATGGATCATTGCTAAGAAAACGGGTAGAACCTCGTCAATATTGCCGGGGAGGGAAAGTTTATCCGGGATTGCATGCTGTTGTGCACTATCCTCTTCCAGAAAAACCTCGCCATACAAAC
Source organism: Bacteroidales bacterium UBA4181 (assembly GCA_002380425.1). Lineage (GTDB taxonomy): Bacteria > Bacteroidota > Bacteroidia > Bacteroidales > UBA4181 > UBA4181. The sequence goes on along the minus strand of DFUR01000069.1, from coordinate 4,542 downwards.
ATCGGAGATGGTCTCTGAGGGCCATTATTTCCGTTAAAGTACGGCTGCCACAGTTGCGAAGATTTTTTATTCGGTGGGGCGAAGCAGTGAAAAACCGCTGAAAGAACTCCGGGTCGTCGGGAAAAGATTCTCGCCAAGAATTCAATACATTGACTGTACGCACTTTCAAGCCAGTCAACAGTCTGTCGTATGTTATGGCGACAGACTCCAGCGAGCATTCTTGTTGGGTTTCTTCGCAGTGAATACCGAAATGTTCATGTATCGTCACAATTTCCCGATTTAATGGCCTTTGTGAAATTCCTAGTCTTACAAAATTATATATTTTTTTTAACGGCACAAAGAAACGGCAAAAATCTGCGAACTCTATTGCGTTGCACCACCCCTTACTTTCCGATACAAAATATTCTAATTACTTTTAACTTACTGTAAATCAGTATGTTGATAAAAGTATAGAAACGCATTAGCAACAAAAAACGCTTAGGAATGTCAAACTAAGCGATAATAAAGGAAAAATCGAGAGGTACAGACATAAAAAAACCGCTCCACAAAGGAAGCGGTTTTTTAGGAAAACACCAATCGCTTTACGCAACTGTTACAGAGCCTAAATAAACGCTGTTAGCAACTTTAGTTCCGTCTTCTGACACAAACCCTAAGAAGACTTCAACGTCTTCTCCTGAGTACTCAGAAGGCACTGGAATGGTCGCTGATCCGGCAGACCTTGCTGGTCCCGCAGTGGTGAACACTGCTTCCCCTCGGGTAGTGTTCAAAAGAGCAATCAGAGCCTTGTCTGTTGCTTGAGCACTTCCGCTTCCTGAATTGTCTGTCCAGGTTGCTTCCACGTTTCCGGCAGTTGGAGAAGTCGCTGCACCGTTAGCTGCACCTGTCAAATTACCACGAGTGACTAATGCGTTTGCATAGTCAATCACATGGTTGGGATAAACACCGGTTACGGCATTATTGAGGTTGTAAGACATGGCCGCATTGAATTGGGTCATACGGTTTGCATACAACTTGAAACCGACTCTCAGGAAGTCTGTCATTGGTTGCAAGAACCTTAGGACAGTTGAGAATTTAGAACGCTGGTCAACCTGACCTTCAGTTCTTGGGTTCGCTACACTGGAAGGTTTGATGCGCAGGTAATCGATGCCCTTCCAAGTTCCACCGATTACATTCCCTACTTGGCCTGATACGCCACCGAGAATACCTTGATTAATTTTTCCCATCTCTTTACGATTTTTAAGGAGTTAAACATTTGCTTGGACTTGACACGGACTTACCATGGATTTGCCCTTCGCCAACTAAATTACTTCAAGAATTAGGCGGCAGTTCTCTCTTGGGTGCTGTTGCGGTGGTGTGTGTAAATACCGGTTGAAAACTGCACAGGATACCGGTTAGAAAGTGAACAGCTTATCATATAATTTTAACTTGCCTTGAACCAATCAGGGCGCAATAATGATAAGCATGATAGACAAGCAAAAGATCATTCAGTTATGGCGAGTAGAGAAGAAGTCCGAAGTGGACATTGGCAAGGCACTCGGCATTAGCCGCAACACGGTACGTCGTTATGTGAAATCGTTCCAGAAGGCGTTGGAACAAAGCCAGCAATTAGGTTATCCCCAGCCGATTCTGGAAGAGTTCCTGCTGAGCCTTCCCCGATACAACAGTGTCAACCGAGGGAAGAGGAAATCAACGACAGAGATCATCCAGATGATCGATGAATATTTGCAGGATAACGCAGAAAAGCGACGATTGGGCAAGGGGAAGCAGGTTTTAAAGAAGATAGATATATGGGAGCTTTTGCAAGCCAGCGGTCAGGATATTGGTTATACGGTTGTCTGTGACTATATCCGGGAAAAGGAATCCTCAAATCGGGAGGCCTTCATCCGACAGGAATACGAGCCGGGAGAGAACTGTGAGTTTGACTGGTGCGAGATCAAGCTCAGCATTGGCCAAGAGGAGCGCAAGCTCTATATGGCTGTGTTTACCATGTGCCAGAGTAATTTTCGGTTTGGAATGATCTTTCAGCGTCAGGATACCCTGGCCTTCATGGAGGCACATCTTGCCTTCTTCGCCATTTTAGGTGGGGTTCCGCAGCGGATGAACTACGACAATATGCGTGTTGCCATCGCTGAGTTCGCTGGCTATCAGGAGAAGAAACCCACGATTTCCCTATTGCAACTGTCCACCTTTTACGGTTTTTCCTTCCGGTTCTGCAATATCTATTGCGGGCACGAGAAGGGCCATGTTGAGCGGAGTGTGGAATATGTGCGTCGGAAAGCCTTTGCCCGCAAGGACCAATTTGAGACAATCTCCGAGGCACAGAGTTATCTGGAGGAAGTCTGTGCCGGGCTCAATAGTAAGAAGCTCACAGGCAGGGCCTACACCATTGAGGAGCTGATGCATGAAGAGCGCAAAGCACTTCTTGCACACCCTGGGCGTATGGAATGCTTTGTTATGGAGCAAGCGAAAGTGGATAAATACGCCACTTTTGTGCTGGGCACCAACCATTACTCGGTACCGGATCATTTGGTGGGGCAGCGGGTTGAGGTGAAGCTCTTTTCCAATCAACTCAAAATCTATTGGCAGGGAGCCCTGCTGTGTTCCCATCCCAGAAGTTACCAGACGGGGCATTGGGAGATTACTCTGGATCACTATCTGCGCACGCTGAAGCGCAAGCCTGGCGCTCTTCATGGATCGGCCGCCCTACGGCAGGCCTGCTGGTACCTCCGGGATATGTATGCCTCCTCTTTTAAAGACAACGCCCGGGATTTTGTGGAACTGCTCCACTACAGTAAGACGCACCAGATATCTCATGAGCGTTTGTGGGAAGTCTACAAGCAATTACAGGGTATCTGCCCGCAGGACATTAGCGTGGATAAACTCAAGGTTTTACTGGGAAACGATCCACAGGGGGTTGGGATGACTTATGCTGACTCCGAGATTGTGCAGCAGGCGCTGTCGCAACTCTCTGAAATCAATCAGATACTTCAACAGAATTAACATGGAAAAGAATCTTTCACAGGATATTATTGCCTACAGCAAGGAGCTTCGCCTGCCTGCCTTTCGAAAATACTACGAATCGGCCGCTGCAGAGGCTGCCCGGGAAAGCTGGACCTTTGAGGAGTACTTACATGGTTTATTGCAAAGAGAGTATGAAGCCCGTGCCGAGAACCGCCGCAAGGCTCTGATCCGTCAGGCCGGCTTCCCACAACTGAAGTACCTGCAAGACCTGATTCGGGAGGATCTTCCCCGTGACGCACAACAGAGACTGCCGGAGCTGGAACGTCTGGATTTTGTCCGAAACGGCAGGAACCTGATCCTGGCAGGAAACCCGGGAACCGGAAAAACACATATAGCTCTGGGGCTGGGTATAAAAGCTTGCTCGGAAGGGTTCCGGGTGTTGTGTACCACCGTACCCCGGATGTTGACCCAGATAAGAGAAAGTCGTTCGCAAAAGAACTTGTCCAGGCTCGAGAATCGCTTTGAGCACTATGACCTGGTCATTTGTGATGAGTTCGGATACATCTCCTATGACAAAGAGGGAGCGGAGCTGCTCTTTAGCCATCTCTCTTTAAGGGCCGGGCATAAATCAACGATCATTACCACCAACCTGTCTTTTGACCGTTGGCCGGAGATCTTTGGAGATCCCACCCTGACAGCGGCTATGGTGGACAGGCTCACCCATAAAGCTTATTTGATCAATATGAGCGGACCATCGCACCGCGTAAAGGAGACCCGAGAATGGAACAAAAATTAAGGCCCCAACCCACGGGATTAGGTCGGTTTTTTCTCCGGGGAAGGCAGGCTTCGGCCTCCGGCCTCATCCACCCTTCCCCGGAGAAAAAGGACGTTGCAGAGAGCAAAAGAAAATGTATTTTTACATCACTTAGCTGTTCACTTTTCAACCGGTAGACCTGTGCAATTTTCACCCGGTACTTACAAAGTGACGCTTGGATAACTCCTGCTCTATTTCTGGTATAGGATTCTCCCTGTTTTTAAAGACCACACTAAAACCTGTTGCTGTATGAAAATACAAGTCAACATAGTTCTGCATTCCTTCAAATGTGCCTAAGCCGGAATCGAAGTGTGATTTGATTGTTTTTGCATGTTCTGTGTCGTCTGAATGCACGATAAAGAACAAATGGATATTCGGGTAAGGACTTTTCCTGAATGGCCTAAGTCGCTTCAAAGCAAACTTGGGCACAGCATCAGGCTGGTTGTTTCCGAAAAGCAGTTGATTGCTTTCTTCTGAGGTGGTATCAATCCTTGCAAGACTTACCGGAATAAACCCGCCTTCATGCAGAGGGATAAACCGTCTGAACTCCGGGGTATTGAGAAACTTCTTAAAAAAGCCCTGAACGTTTTTCAGGTATTTGGGATAGCGGTTATCCCTTGGTGGTAATTCCGAAGGAATACCCAAAGCTGCTTCCAACTCTTTGTTGATTATAGGATAACACTTCTCAGGGTCAATGTTCTCATCTTCCTGGCTCTTCTTCCATTTGTAGAGCTGGTTCTCACAGAGTGGAGTTGCTATCTTTATCC
>DFUR01000099.1 GCA_002380425.1 Bacteroidales bacterium UBA4181 | reverse complement strand
TGGAGTAGATACACCAGGCATCTCCGTTGCGGTGGTGAGTGGCATCCAGGATGAGGTACATCACCGGGTCGCGCATGTGCATGTTGGGAGAGGCAAGGTCAATTTTGGCCCGCAAGGTCCGGGAACCATCCGGAAACTCCCCCTGACGCATCCGCTCAAAAAGGTCCAGATTTTCCTCCACGCTCCGGTTCCGGTAGGGGCTGGGCGTGGCCGGAATCTGGGGGGTGCCTCTGTCGCGGCTGATTTCTTCCTGAGAAAGGTCGCAAACATAGGCTTTCCCTTTGCGGATCAACTCCAATGCCCACTGGTAGAGTTGTTCAAAATAGTCCGAGGCAAAATACTCGGCGTCCCACTGAAAACCCAGCCAACGCACATCATCACGGATGGAGCTCACGTATTCCATCTCCTCCTTGACGGGATTGGTGTCGTCAAAACGCAGATTGCACTTTCCGTTATATTTGCGGGCCGTACCAAAATTGAGGCAGATGGATTTGGCATGTCCGATGTGCAGATAACCGTTTGGCTCCGGCGGGAACCGGGTGTGCACCCTGCTTCCGTTTTTCCCGGAACGAAGATCCTCCTCGATGATCGCGTGGATAAAGTGGGTACCTGGCTGAGTCAGCCCGGGTTTTGCATTGTCAACTGTCGCCATGAATGGTTACTTGGAATTATATCAGACAAAAGTAAAAGGAATTAGAGAATTACACAAACCCATGACAGGGAATCATTATTTTTGCATACACACTCAGACTATGGAATGGATTGATATTGAAGATATGGACTTTTATGCCTTCCACGGATGCTACGCCGAGGAGCAGGCAATCGGGAACCGGTTTACCGTTTCGCTGAGGCTGGGCTATCCGGCCGGGAAGGCCGCCGGGAGCGATGATCTCGGGGATGCCCTGAACTATGCACAGGCATACGACATCGTACAAAAAGAAATGGAGCTTCCTTCGCGGCTCCTGGAACATGTGGCCAAAAGGATACTCGATGCCCTGTTTGCCCGGTTTGGACAACTGGGATATGCGCAGGTGAAAATCAGCAAAATTAACCCACCCCTGGGGGGAAAAGTGCGCTGTGTGAGCGTGACGATGGAGAGGAGCGCCCCGAAATAGTTTCACGGGCGACAGAGAAGCATCCCGAAGCAGAAGCGCTAGAGATAAGGCACCATCCCGGCGGGCACAAACTGCGACACATCCCCGCCAAAACGAAGGATCTCCCGCACGACCGATGAATTGATGGATACATGCTGGGGCAGGGTCAGCATAAACACCGACTCCACCTCGGGGAGCATCACCTGATTGACCTGCGCGATAGATTTTTCGTACTCAAAGTCGGCCGAAGTTCTCAGGCCGCGCAACATATGGGTCGCACCCACCCTCTTGCAGAACTCAATGGTCAGGTCGTCATACCCTATCACCTCCACGCGGGGGTCGTCCTGAAACAGCACAGAGATCATCTCTACCCGTTTCTCCAGAGAGAAGAAGGGTTGCTTGCCCACATTGGAACCAACTCCGATGATGATCTTATCAAAAAGCGACAACGCCCGCAACACAATCGACTCGTGGCCAATGGTAAAGGGGTCAAAGGATCCTGGAAACACGGCTGTCTTTTCCATAAAGCAGCAGAAAAATGGGGACGTCCGGCAAAGATAGCAATAAACCATCAAAACATCGTACTTTTGTCCCGGGCGACACTGTCCAAAACCTAAAAAAAGCTCCATGAACCACCGAGCCGGATTCGTGAACATCCTTGGCAATCCCAATGTCGGGAAATCAACCCTGATGAACGTCCTGATGGGCGAGAAAATCTCCATCATCACCTCCAAGGCCCAGACTACCCGGCACCGTATTCTGGGCATCCTCAGCGGGGATGACTACCAGGTGGTCGTTTCGGACACCCCCGGTTTCCTGGAGCCGAAGTACAAACTGCAGGACTCCATGCTGGGATTTGTGAAAACCGCCCTGTCGGATGCAGACCTCTTTCTGTACGTTACCGAAGTCGGGGAAACTCCAGGCGGAAACCCAGCATTCACCGAAAGAATTGCGGCCGCCGGCATCCCGGTACTGCTGATTATCAACAAGATTGACCTCACCACCCAGGAACGTCTGGAGGCACTGGTAGCCCAATGGCAAGCCCTGTTGCCTCAGGCAGAGATATTCCCGGTTTCGGCCCTGAAGAAATTCAACACCGAGCCGGTATTCAAGCGCATCCTCGCCCTGCTCCCCGAGGGGCCGGCATATTATGACAAAACCGAGTTCACCGACAAACCCGAACGGTTCTTCGTATCGGAGATCCTTCGGGAAAAAATCTTCCTGAACTACCAAAAGGAAATCCCTTATTGCTGTGAAGTAGTCGTGGAGTCCTTCAAGGAAGAAGAGCACATCATCCGCATCCGGGCCGTCATTCTGGTTGCCCGGGACACCCAAAAGGGCATCCTTATCGGCCACAGAGGCGCTGCGATGAAAAAAACGGCCAGCATGGCACGGAAAGAAATGGAAGCATTCTTTGCCAAAAAAATCTTCCTCGAAACCTTCGTCAAGGTCCAGAAAGACTGGCGGGACGACGAATACCAGCTACGCAACCTGGGCTACACTCAGGACTAAGGCTCAGCACCATATAATTGGCGTAGTCTGTTACTCCTTGAATTTTTCACCCTCCAACACAATGGCGGGTACTTTCTGCGACTTGGCATCGGCAATGCCGTAATAGTAACCCAACCTGAGTGCCACAAACATATTGCTGACCTTCAAGCGATCGTATTGTCCAAGCACCGCTCCGTGAGCCGGAACCACCCCGTGCGGACCCTCGGGAGCCGTATTGCCCAAGGGAATGAGGGTCACCACAAAGGGATTGGAGGGAACCCGAATATTTTCTGCCCGGATATTCACCGTATTCCATCCCGGCTTATCGGCCTTGAATATGATGGGCGTGGTACACATATCGATGAAATATTCAGCTGGAAAACCCTTGGAGTGCTCCAAAGGACGGGTGCAGGAAAGAAACCGGACCAGAAACGGATTGGAGGGATTGCGCTCGGGCGTGATGTACACCGACAACTTGGTCAGCAATGTCCCGTAGTGGCTTTTCGCGGGTACGATCACAACCCCGTTGAAGAACCCACTGGTGGCGGCAGGGTATCCGGTGATGGCCCCCTTGGTATTTCGCTGCAGAGAATACGATGTTTTGCCATACCGCACAGACTTCCCCCTACCGGAGCCCCGCCCCACGCGAACTTCGGAAAGATGCACAGGCTGCTCCTCCAGCAAGACCTCTGACCCCGGTTTCCCGGAAAAATATTGCACAGGCACCAGGGTATCGCGGAACGCAAGAGCGGAAATCAGGATCTGCTTCCCCTGCACAACTCCCCCCACAGCAAGAGAAAACCGGCCCAAAGTATCCGTGGTGGTGGCATTGCCCGGGGAAGACAAATCCATCACCAGAGCATAAGGAACAGGCTGTCCATCCACGATGGAACGCAGCGTACCCTCAATTTTCTGGGCACAACAAAGCAGTGGAAGAGCAGAACATACAATCAGGGCGGCAAAGGATAATCGCGTCATATCAGATCATTTGTTAATATTGGAAGAAGATTTCGGCGTTGAAGAAGAAGACAACCTGTAAAACATGAGTACAGGATTGCTGTCATCGTCAATATTCAATCCCCTGATTTTTTGCTGAAGGCGTTTAAGCATGGGGGAGTGAAGGTCGTCCGCTACAGCCAGCGAAAGGAGCCTGTCAGGGTTGGCAGCTGTGATAAAAAAATCACCGAACGAACCCGACGGCACCCATGTCAGGTACTGAAATCCCTGGTCATCATCGGTAAGTCGGGGGGGCAAAAGAAACACACATCCTGTTGCTTTTTCACGGAAGAAACACCTCCCCAACATCTTATGTCCTGTTAGGATATACTCCCAACTCTCATTGCAGCCATAGCCATTTAGGATAGAGTATTCCGTTCCAAGCATGGTCTTCTGGTACAGGTTCATATACATATTATTGGGTGGAGCCCCGGAGAAATTCTTGTAATACCCATCGGGGATCTGATTCGGGCCCAAATCAATATGCATGTATGATGTCAATGATTCCGGAGTAACTTTGTAGATGGTTTGTGATACTTTCTCGACAAACAATAGAGATGATCCCGATACGGCAAAATATTCAGGGTCTATAGACTCAATTCCTCGGGTGCCAATCTGAAACGAATTCCGTTTCTTCCCATAAAAATCGGTAAGATCCAACTGGTTTGCACCGTCATACTCCACCAACATATCTGACCCCAGCAGAGCCACGCCATACGCATGGGTGTCCCTCTGGAACAAATACTTTCCGGAACGATCAAAAAATAGCAACACAGCCTTTGAGTCATCGAACAGAATGATATAACGGTTGCTAACCATAAACGATGTGATATCGGCAAACTCAGCAGGTCCCCGCCCACGCTGGTTCAACGCAAACAACTTATTGCCGTGCGCGTCAAACACCAGCAGGGCGGGCGACGAAGAGGCACTGAGCACAAAGAGAGTATCCTGAACGCAACGGACTTCCGCCACACTCCCAAGCAGAAAAGTTGAGTCCGTTTCCAAGGGGATAAGCATGATGCTGTCAACAAGCGCAAAGAAGGAATTGTCCTGATGTCTCCCTTCTGGCGCAACCAGCTTTATCTCCATCATGGCCGTAGAATCAGCAGATATAACCTGAGCCTCTCTCCTATTGGAGGTACAGGAAGAGAGGCTTATCAAAATCAGCAAACAGATGTTGCGATATTTCAGAGTAAACATTTCAAATGGCAATAACAGGCATTCTTAGGGGCGTTGATAAATAACCACAGGGGGCATTGTTCTCAGGTTTTCATGACATGTCCTTCTCCTATGCCACTTACAATCATTATAGTATGTCACAAGCACGACATCAGAGGTAATATTCCCAGAAAATTGCAGCCATTGCTCTGGGGTCATCTCAACACCTCCTTCCCCATCTCGGGTAACCACATAGTGCCCGAGATTATAATAATCTTCATATGTGCCTTGAGTTTCATCAGTTGCCAACGCCTCCACATTGGCA
>DFUR01000037.1 GCA_002380425.1 Bacteroidales bacterium UBA4181 | reverse complement strand
CTCGATGGTTGTGGCCCCAAAAATATTTTTCCCTTTACCGCGTCCGTTCACAAAATGCTCCACCTTCTCAACGGTACGGTTGAACACACTCACGGAAAAACCCTTGCTTTCCATGTTCAGGACCAGGTTCTCGCCCATCACGGCAAGACCAACCAATCCAATATCCGACATTTGCTTCATAATAAAAATTTAAATAAGTGATTATTGACTTTGTACATGAAATCCCAGATTCTTTAAAACATACTCCTGGCACACCGTACCTCCTTTGAGGATGATCGTGTAAGCCTCAAATTCCCGGCGCACCGGGTAGGCGCCCCGCAATTGCTCGAACTGTCCGGGAGCCTGCCGCAAGCGAGCATCATCTCCAGACACATCATAAGTATGAAGGATGGCTTCAGCAACCACCTGAGCCACGGTTTTACCGGCCGTGTCAAGAATGACCTCAAGTCCTTCAGGAGGGGGAGGAACCTGCGACGGATACCAGTCTGCAAGCGGCCATCCGTACTGAGAGGCCAGATAACGCACACAGGCTGCAGTACCATTGGCCTTGCCATCAGCGGAATACCCCGCAATATGGGGGGTGGAGAGCGCAACCCGATCCAACAGGGGAGGCAGAATATCCGGCTCATGTTCCCAGACATCCAGCACGGCGGCTGCCAGATACCCTGTATTCAGAGTGTTCAAAAGAGCCTGATTATCGACAACTTCGCCCCGGGAACTGTTGATAAGGAAGGCTCCTTGACGCAGTGAAGCAAGCACGGAAGCATCAAACAAGTGAAAGGTACGAAAGGGGCCCGAATGCTCCAAAGGAACGTGCAGGGTAACGATATCAGCCTCCCGAAGCAACACATCCAAAGACACAAAGGCTTCCGGGCCTTCTCGCTCAGCACGGGGCGGATCGTTCATCAAAACCCTCATTCCCAGCGCTCTGGCCATTCTCGCCACCTTACTACCGACATTCCCCACACCCACAACCCCCAGCGTCTTGTGTTCCAAACCGAACCCATAACGCCGGGAGAGTGTGACCAGAACGGATGCCAGATACTGGCGCACCGAACCGGAGTTGCATCCCGGGGCATTGGTCCAGGCGATTCCACGGGTGTGACACCACTGGGTGTCAATGTGGTCATAACCTATGGTCGCAGTAGTGATGTGACGAACCTTGCTGTCTCCGAGCAAAGCCTGATTGCATTGTGTGCGGGTACGGACAATCAGGGCATCCGCATCGGCCACATCGGCAGGCGAAATCTTGCCCCCGGGGAGATAAACAACCTCGGCAAAGGGTTCCAGCACCCCCTTCAGAAAGGGCACCTTGTCATCACATACCACTCTCATAGACATTATTTGAATCGGTCAGGATGTGCCCATAAACCCAGGGCAGGATTGGAAATGTAGAAGATTTCTTCTCCATCGGGCATCGTGTTCCATCCATCTTTGAGTTGCTGCGGGTTATATTTCTGAGTCATCTCATTGAGATCGGCATACTGAAAATACACACCTTCAACTTCCTCACGAGTCAGATGTCCCGGGCAATAAGTGATGCGGAAGCGACCCTCGCTGGAACCATGAATCAGGTGCGCGGCAGCCCCAAGGTTATCCTGCAAATCCTGATTCGCCTTGGTTGCCTCCAGAACTGCAGGTGTTCCTGCATATCCATACTTGCGAATCAGACGGTCTATCTGCTTGTCTTCCCCAAATTCCCTCACAGCCGGAGCCAGCACGATCAAATCGCCTCCGTCCGCCATAGCCATCCGGGTACGATAGATACTCTTATTTCCCAGCCAGGTGCTCTTGAATTCTGTGGGGTCAAGGTATACCACACATTTGCGGAAAGGTTTATCCACCATCACGAAGTTCACCTGCAATGCAAGCTGAGCTGCTTTTTCAAAACATTCGTAATCATCCCCGATGAACAATCCCCTCAGCACCATATGCCCTCGTTCATCCTTACCCAGAACGGTCTGGATGTAGAGAATCGGCAAATGTGACGTGAAGTTTTTAGAAGCATACTCCAACACCCGGCGTACAGGACTGTCCGCACGACCCATGATGCGTTCCATACCATAGGTAGCCCCGATAAAATGGCTTTTGTTGATTCCTTCTGATCCGCCGCACCCCACAAAAACATTCTTGTTGTAATTGGCCATCCCGATGACCTCGTGAGGTACAACCTGACCGGGAGAGATGATCAGATCAAAAGAAGGTTCCAGCAGCAGTTTATTCACCTGAGCAGGCCAGGTGTAGTCCAGCCTGCCCTCAGAGACCTCATGGACGTAGGATGAAGGTATCGTCCCAACGGTCACCACATCGTTGCGCCAGTCATGCACCCGGAACAGAGACAAGGGCACCGTCCCAAACATGGTACGGATTTCCTCTTCGGTCATGGGGGCATGGGTACCCAGAGCAGGCAGTACATCAGTCAGGGCCGGGCCAAAGAAGCGGTAGGTCATCTCGGTGATCTTACCCGCCATAGAGTGAAACCGGGTAAAATCGGGAGGCAGGGCCAGCACCCTTTTGCGGGGGCCCAGTTTTTTGAACACTCCATTGAGAATTGCCTGAAGCTCACTCTCTGAAATCTGGTCGGTTACCGACCCTCTGCTGTAATACAACATAATTCTTTGGATTTCTCGGTTGACGAATTACCAGGATGGATGTTCGGGAAGGTACTTCCTGAAGTCTGAAATTAAGCCTTCTTCATAGGCCCCGGCAAAAGTGCCCGCAAAGAACCGGTCTATTCCCTCCTGGTAGAAACGTTCCCAGGAAGCTTCTTCATGCCCCGGATTGATGGGGAAGAAAAGTACTCCGTTGGATTTGGCGGCCTTGAGATCCCCCATGGCATCCCCGACCATCAAAATCTTCTCAGAGGAGTATTTTCCCACAGCAGCATACTTGATATGCTCGGTCTTGGTCCCGTGCTCCTGACCGGCAATGGTGCGGAGAAAACCATCAATCTTGTTCTCTTCCCACTCGCGGGTAAGCGCCTCCAGAGGGGTCTGGGAGACCACCATCAGGTCAGCCCTGGGAGACATCTTTCCAAGGCATTCCTTCACAAAGGGAAATGGGGAAATACCAAAGACCATATCAGCAATGGCGGCATTGACGGCCTTTGACCAATCCAGAGTCTGGCTGATCACAGGATCATTCACCTCGGCTGCATACTTGATCAGGGCAGGATTGCCCAGCTTGGTTTCCTTGGCAACCCAGTCGCGTACAGGGCTCATATCCAACACATGCACACCGCGTGCCTTCACCTCCTTGCGTTCACGCAGCAAGTCGGTAGCATACAGGATGGCGTTAAACCGGTTGCATCCCCGGTTACTTGAGTACAGATTCACAAACTCCCAGGTTTCACGTGCGTACTTCGAAACAGCCTGGAGGTTAAAATGTTTCACAAAGTTGGGGCAGAAACATTCCTTTTGCTTAATTTCCATGGTGTCGAAAACACACCCATCGGAATCAATACCAATAAAGAATTCTTTCTGAGGTTTGAGGTCAATCAATATTTGTTTGGGGTCGGACATAATGATGGTCTTGTATGGTTAAGGAATGACCCGGAGGCTGAGCCCCCGGGAGGTTACTTCTTAAGATAAGCTTCCGGGGTATATTCAGGAAGACATTTTTCAGCAAACATGGGTTTGAAGCGGGTGAAGCGCTGTACTCCGTTTACCATGGGAACAGACACCCAGTCTTCACCGATCAGGGGACGGACATAGCTGAGGAACTCATCAGTAACATCCACCCTGCTGGGGGCAATCCACTTCTCCGGGAAAAACCGCTCGGAAAGAGCCACCTTCTGAAGGGGCACTTTGTCATAGCGGACATTGTAAATAAAGCCCGGTTCGCGCAGGATGGTAGCCATCCAGCCGTTGCCTTCGTTCATGGCAATATCCACAGCCTTCTGACCCACTTTGTAGGCTTCATCCAAATCCACTGTGGAAGCATAGATCATGGAATGACGCTGGTCGGTACCCATCACCTGACCACGGGCTGAGCCACGGGCTTTCAAACCCCGGTCGTTGAGGTAATTCACCACCGACTGATAAACCGACAGCTTACTGGCCCCAAATGAGGTATGTCCAAATGCATCCTTGACTTCCCCAATATTGCCAACATCAAAACCTTCGCTGATAACCACAATACAACGTCCATCCTTCCTGAGTTGGTCGTTCACATTGTCGGCAAGCTGCTCCATAGTAACCTTAGACTCGGTGAGATAAATCTGCAGAGGTATTTCACGGTTGGGATCAGCCAAACGGGCAGCAGCGGGAATAAACCCGATCTTGCGGCCCATAGCCTGCAGCACCAGTACGGGGTCAGCCGGGCATGAGCCCATATTTTCCTCATTAGCCGTCTGTACGATGTGCGACCAGTAGCGGGCAACGGAGCCATATCCCGGAGTGTGGTCAATAAGTTGGAACTCACTGTCTCCCACATCGTTGTCAATGGTCTTGGGCACCCCGACAGCGACCAGTTCAACCCCGGCTTCGTGAGCCAGCTGGCTGACCTTGAAAGCAGTATGCTGGGAGTCATTGCCGCCGATGTAGAAAAAGTATCCCACATTGTGGGAGCGGAACACATCCATAATCCGGGCAAAATCCTGTTGCTGATGGTCCTTGAGTTTGTACCTGCAGGTCCCGATACTTCCGGCTGCCGGAGTTACCCGGAGCAGGGCGATTTCATCAGCCTGTTGATCGCTCAGGTTCAGCAATTCCTCTTTGAGGACTCCTTCAATCCCATGCCAACCAGCATAAACCGTCCCGAAAACCTCCGGAAACATTTTGCAGGTATCTATAATCCCGCGCAGGGAATTGTTGATGACAGGGGACGGGCCTCCTGACTGCGCAACAATTACGTTCTTACGTGCCATATATATAATGAATAAGCAGATTAAACACCTCCGAATGCACTGTAGCCGCCATCCACAGGAATGATGATGCCGGTGACAAAGGCCGAGATATCGCTGAGCAAATACAACATTGCTCCGTTCAGATCCTCAGGTTCACCATACTTCTTCATAGGTGTGTTGTGGATGATGTTGCGGCCTCTGGGTGTTGCCTCACCAGTCTTTTCATCGGTCAGCAGAAAACGGTTCTGGTTGGTCAAAAAGAACCCGGGAGCCACAGCATTGACCCGGATACCCGTCTGTGCCAGGTGCACAGCCAGCCACTGAGTGAAGTTGTTTATGGAAGCCTTTGCCGCAGAATATGCAGGAATCTTGGTCAATGGACGATAGGAGTTCATGGAGGAGATATTCAGCACCGAGCCGGTTCCCGCCTCGAGCATATCCTGGGTGAAAACCATCGTGGGGAGCAACGTGCCCTTGAAATTGAGATCAAACACTTTTTGAAACCCATCCATACCCAGTCCGTAGAAGGTCTTGCTCAAATCATCCAGACTGCCCGGAGTCATTTGCTCCACAGCAGTGGTGGCCTGAGGGGAATTTCCACCTGCTCCGTTGATAAGCAGCTGAATTTTCCCAAGTTTTTCATTGATTACCTTCTTGGCTTCCAGTAAAGAATCTTTGTCCAGAACACTGGCACCAACGCCGATTGTCTGTACCCCGAATTCACTCTGAATGGAAGCAGCCAGAGCAGCTGCAGCATCAGCATTCAAATCAACAATGGCAGTACGGACACCTACAGAGGCAAGTCCCCTGGCCATGGAGGTCCCGATTACACCTGCCCCGCCGGTAAGTACACATACTTTGCCGCGAAGGTCTTCGAAAGATAATTTTGTCATAAGTACATTATTTAGAACGTAAAATTTGTATAAACCGGTTTTGAAGCCAGATTTTAAAGATAGGGATTTCTTCCGAATCCGGAACCTTTTTCTTTGACTTTCGCCTCATCCGGAAAGCAATTCAACATAAAAATCTATGTTTACCCGGTTCAGCAAATCAAGTGGCATATACTGTACCATCCTTACATCACGGTCGAGCAGCAACTTTGAATACAGAGCCTGAACGGCCAGATACCCCTGTTCCTGTGGCCGCTGAGAAATCAACCACGATACAGTGCCTCTGCGAAGCGCCTCCACACTAGCGGGCAACAGATCGTAGCCGGCCAAACGAATGCCGGTCCGTCCGCTTCTCTCGAGAAACCCAGAGATTTGAAAGACACGTGAGTTCAGGACGGCCGCACCGCACACCCGGGGATGTGCCTCCCATAATTGAGCAAGCACCCGGTCACTCTCTGCTTCGGATAGCATGGGCAGATAAGCATCAACAATAGTGTATTTGCCAGCAACAGCCTCCTGGCGCAGATATCCCGCAAAACCTTCACTTCTCTGGCGGGACTGATTGGTCTCTTCTTCCGGACTGGCCCCATGAAACAAAAAGAGCTCTGCACCGGCCTGAAGTCCGCCCAGCAACAGATGCGCCAGGGCATACCCGCTCCTATAGGAATGCTGTCCGTAATAGGCAAGTGGCTTTCCTGAAGCTAAGGACGAATCGATATACACATAGGGAATCCCTGCTTCCGTTAGCCTGTCTGAAAAAGCAGCAGCAGGGCCAGGAAACATGGGCGCCATAATGACTCCGTCAGGTAAAGTGGAAAGGGCGGCGGCGGCAGCATTCTCAAAGGAAGCCGGATCCGACAGGTCAAAAAAGTAGCGGTCCAGTGTAAGCCGGAACAGGGATAACTCCGTAAGGGCCTTGTCCATCCCGCTGCCAGGCATCTCCCAGTAAGCCCCTGCAACATAATCAGGAAGCACAGAGGCCAGACGAATATCCTGTTTCCCTGCCAGGGAGCGGGCAAGAATATTGGGCTTGTACTTCAGGTCGTGTATGATTTTGTTGATCTTTTCGCGATTGGACTCCGACACTTCCCCCCTGCCGTGCAGGACACGATCCACCGTTCCCGTGGATACTTGTGCCAGCCGGGCAATGTCTTTGATGCGAATCCTGCCGTGACTTCCCATTCGTTGCGACCTGAGTCCGTGTACGCACACGGAATTATTTTGATGCGAAATTAAGCATATTTACCCAATTCCAAAACGTTTTTTAGTATTTTCGGGGGCGGGGAAAAAAATGATCCGCACTCATTTAAAAAACAGGTTATCATGAACATCGGAAAGTACTCTTTCGGAACCGGAGATCGTTTTGCCCATCAGGGGGAAGCACAATTGTCCGCATTACTGAAGGCCGGCAAGGAGCTGGGAATTGACATCACCCCTGTATGGAACAAATCCAACCGGGAACACACTATCGTGCATTCTAGCCCGGATGACACCCGCAGGGAAGCGGATGCCGCTGTCCGCGCCCTGGGATACAAAGGTCCCTACTTCGTAGATGCCGACCACATTAATATGTCCAATGTGGACAAATTCGTGAGCTCATCAGATTTCTTCACCATTGACGTGGCCGATTATATCGGGAAAAAGGCTTCGGATGAGGCCATCCGGAAGTTTGTGTCCGACAACGCCCGCTATACCGGAAGTTTATCCATCCCCGGTATAAGCCATCCCTTTGCCATCACTGCCGAATTGGTAACTTCCATTGCCGAGAAATTCCTTTTTGCAGCTATGGAAGCTGCCCGGATTTACCGGCACATCGCCGACAAGAAGGGAGCCGGCAATTTTGTAGCCGAAGTATCCATGGATGAGGTTAACGACGCCCAGACTCCTGTGGAAATGTTCTTTATCCTGAGCGCCCTGGCTGCTGAAAAAGTTCCCGTACAGACCATCGCACCCAAATTTACCGGCCGCTTCAACAAAGGAGTGGACTATGTAGGTGATGTGGATCAGTTTGCCAGGGAATTCGAAGAAGACCTGCTGGTCATTGACTTTGCCGTCAAGGAATTCGGGCTTCCTGCTGAACTCAAGCTGAGTATCCACTCCGGAAGCGACAAATTCTCCATCTACCCAGTCATGGGCGATTTAATCCGCAAATACGACAAGGGCATCCACGTCAAAACCGCAGGGACATCCTGGCTGGAAGAGGTCATTGGACTGTCCATGGCCGACGAGGAAGCTCTGGACCTTGCCAAGGCCATCTACAGCGGCGCACTGGGACGTTTTGACGAATTGTGCGGGCCTTACGCCACCGTGATTGACATTGACAAGGCCAAACTGCCCACCACTAAAGAGGTGGAAAAATGGACCGGTGAGAAGTTTGCCGCAACCCTGCGCCACATTCCCGGCAACCCAGATTACAACCCCAATTTCCGCCAGTTGATTCACGTGGGATATAAGGTTGCCTCTGAATACGGAAAGGAATACACTGATGCCCTCAAACGCAATAAGGAAATCGTGGGTGCCCAGGTGAGTGAGAACATCTACGACCGCCACATCCTGCGCATGTTTGTTCCCAAAGCATAATCTTAACACATTCTGTATGAAACAGTTCATGGACAACGACTTCATGCTTCAGAACGATACGGCCAAAAGACTGTATCACGAGCATGCTGCCGGACAACCCATTATTGACTATCACTGCCACCTGATTCCCAGGATGGTGGCAGAGGATTACCGCTTTAAGGACCTCACCGAGATCTGGCTCGGTGGTGACCACTACAAGTGGCGGGCCATGCGTGCCAACGGGGTGAACGAAAAATTCATCACCGGAGATGCCCCAGGCTACGAGAAGTTCACCAAATGGGCCGAAACGGTTCCCAACACCATGAGGAATCCTCTGTACCACTGGACCCACCTGGAACTTCAAAAGGCCTTCGGCATCAACAAACTCCTGAAACCCGAAACCGCAAGGGAAATATACGAAGAATGCACCGCCAAACTGCAGACTCCTGAGTTCTCCGCCCGGGGCCTGATGCGAAAATTCCGTGTGGAGCTGGTGTGTACCACCGATGACCCTGCGGACACTCTGGAATACCATCAGGCCATCCGGAACAGTGGTTTTGAAATCAAGGTACTTCCTACCTGGCGCCCGGACAAGGCAATGGCTGTGGACGATCCAGCCAAATACAACCAGTATATTTCCCAACTGGAAAAAACCTCAGGCAAGAGCATTGCCTCCTTTCAGGACCTGATGGATGTCCTGGCTCAGCGGCATGATTTCTTCGCCTCCATGGGTTGCAAACTTTCGGACCACGGACTGGAAACCTTCTATGCAGAGGACTACACCGAAGAAGACCTCAGAAACATCTTCGCCAAGGTCCGCAGCGGGAAACAGGCCACCCGGGAAGAAATCCTGAAATTCAAATCCGGGATGATGTTCCTGTTTGGTGTGATGGACTACGAAAAAGGCTGGGCACAGCAATTCCACATCGGAGCCATCCGGGACAACAACTCCCGCATGTTCCGGCAACTTGGACCAGACACCGGATATGATGCCATCGGGGATTTCGAGGTAGCCCGTTCTATGAGCAAACTGCTGGATCGGCTCGCATCTGCAGGAAAACTTGGGAAAACCATCATTTACAATCTCAACCCGAGGGACAATGAGTTGCTGGTGACTCTTTCCTACTGTTACAACGACGGCACCATTCCAGGCCAGATGCAGTTTGGTTCCGGCTGGTGGTTCCTGGATCAGAAGTTTGGCATGGAGAGCCAGATGAATGCCCTTTCGGTACTGGGCCTGCTTTCCCGGTTCGTGGGTATGCTGACCGACTCGCGCAGTTTCCTGTCCTACCCAAGGCATGAGTACTTCCGGCGGATTCTGTGCAACCTGCTGGGAAAAGATATCGAGCAGGGAGAACTTCCCGCGAGTGAGTTGGAATTCATCGGCAGAATGGTTGAAAACATCAGTTACCACAACGCCCGTAATTACTTTCAATTCTGATCGGACCAATGACCAGGCTGAGTGTGAATATCAACAAGATTGCTACCCTGCGCAATGCGCGGGGTGGCAATCTTCCTGATGTTTTCAGAACAGCCCTGGACTGTGAAAAATTCGGGGCTCAGGGCATCACCGTTCATCCCAGACCGGATGAAAGGCACATCAGATACAGCGATGTCCGGCAACTACGTCCGGCTCTCTCCACCGAGTTTAATATCGAAGGGAAACCCATCCCATCCTTCATGGATTTGGTTTTAGAGGTCCTACCCGATCAGGTGACGCTGGTTCCCGATGCCGAGAATGCACTAACTTCCAACTGTGGATGGGATACCATTACCCACAGGGAATTTCTTTCGGAGGTGATTGGCCGGCTACACCTGGCAGGAATCCGTGCCTCCATCTTTGTGGACCCTGTGGAAGAGATGGTCGAAGCCGCGGTCCACACCGGTGCCGACCGAATAGAGTTATACACCGAACGGTACGCCGCCCGCTATGGCACAGGAAGAGAACAGGCCATCGCACCCTACGTCCGTGCCGCAGAGAAGGCCAGGGTACTGGGACTGGGCATCAATGCGGGCCACGATCTGAACCTGGACAACCTCGCTTACTTTGTACAGCGCATCCCCTGGATCAAGGAAGTCTCCATCGGACATGCCCTTATCTGCGATGCCCTGTACCTTGGGCTGGAACGCACTATTGCAGCCTATCTGGACCAACTGCGCTAAAACCAGCCTCTGCCACAGGATTGTTCGCTGACGACCCGTCGGGATACGCTTCAGACAACCCATGTTCCACCAGCAAAGAAATAGATAACGCCAACTCCTTTCATCATGCACGACATGAACAAATTCGTCGGCCCCCTCTCCAGAACAAGCGCATTTCTGTTCATTATCTTTCTATTTCTCCCGAGACCTCTTATGGCTCAGTCGCCACGAACTCCGGTAATCTCCGGGGTGGTGACCGAACAGGACAGCGGTAAACCCATCAGTGATGCCAATGTTTACGTGAACGGGACTTCCGTAAGGGTAGTCACCGACGCCAACGGGCTCTTTTCCCTGACACTTCCGGCAATCCCCTGTCAGGTTGTATTTTCGCATCTTATTTATCAGCCTGTTGTCCTGGAAGTTACCCAACCACAAACCTCTTGCCAGGTGGAGATGATGCCTCGGGTATTCGAGTTGGCTGCGGTGGAAGTGCGTTCGGAAACAAACCGGGGAAAAAATCTGGAGTATTTTAAGAACTGTTTCCTCGGTGTTGACGAATGGGGAAAACAAGCCCGGATACAAAACGAGGAGGCCCTTCATTTTCAGGTGATTTTACGGCCAGAAACGCCACAGAACATAATGGAGATACAAGAAGGACAGTACGAAGAAGCAGGAGCGGAGACACAGTCAGACACCACTGAAGCAACCTTTCTGCCTCTCTACTTTGAAGCCTCTGCGAGCGCCCCCTTGATTGTGGACCTCCCATCTCTGGGGTATCAGGTGGAAGTTGATCTGGTGCAGTTCAAAGTGGAAGTAAATCCGGAACTAAGCATGCTGGTGAGTTCCTTTGCAGCCTATTACTCTTACAAAGAAATTGTTCCTACCGCAAGAAAAGAAAGGATTCTAATTAGAGACAATCGGTTAAGAGCTTACCAGAACTCCAGCATGCACTTCTTTCGGTCCATGTGTCAAGGTCGGCTTCCCGAGAATGGATATACGGTTTCTACCCCGACACTCAATAAGGAAGGAGCCAACCCTTTTTACCTGGACAAAAAAAACTCCGTGGATCGTGACGACATCACCAGCCCGTCATTTCTCCTGATTCGTGGCATGAAAGGCCTTACAGCCGTGATTAGACATTTTGTCTATGAGAATGGGAAAAGCGTTAACCTCAACAGCCCCGAACCAGACTCCTATGTGAGCATCTCCCGATTGTACATTCTTTCAGACACCTGCCTGATCCGTTCCAACGGCACCATCCCCGACAACTCCATCCTCATCAAAGGCCCCATCGGGGACAAACGAGTGGGCGCCATGCTCCCCTGGAACTACAACCCAAAGACAGACCTAAAATAAAGATTGCCAAATGTTTGTCGATGAAGCCGTCCTGTCCTCAGGAAAATCAATCAATATTGCCCCGGGGTAGCTACGATGGAGTTCCTGACTCAAATAGGCGCGTGTGCTGGAAAATATTTCAGATGCCACCTGCGGGTGGTGGTTATACACCAGTGCGGCCACCTCTAACCCTGCATCAAGACAGGCTTCCAATGAAAGCAGGGTATGATTGATGCTTCCCAGTCTTGCGGAAGAAACGAGCAACAAAGGATAACGACCTATCACCAGATGATCCCTGACCGTATAGGAAGGCGTGAGCGGGACCATCAAACCTCCTACCCCTTCGAGCAGCACCACATCATATTGTTCCTGCAGGCACCGGGTTGACTGAAAAATTCGTTCTGGGTCAATCTGTTGATGCTCCAGACCGGCAGACAGATGGGGGGAGGCGGGAAAAGCAAAAACGTAGGGACAAGTTAGCCCGTCATGATCCGCCTGCTGAAGCGGAAGATTCATGATCCTGCGGTGCTCCAGAATATCCTCCGAAAGCCCGGAACACCCCGTCTGAACCAGTTTTTGGGTGATCACTGAAAACCCTTTGTCCAGAAGATATCGGGCAAGGCTGCCGGTCACTATGGTTTTTCCACAACCGGTATCAACCGCAGTAATGGCCCAAACCCTTCCGGCCATCAGGCAAGAGAAAGAAAACGTTCCGCATCCATAGCGGCCTGACATCCACTCCCCGCAGCGGTAATGGCCTGACGGTAGTGAGGGTCCTGTACATCTCCGCAGGCAAATACCCCAGGCACATTGGTCTTTGAGGAACCAGGAACCGTGCGGATATAACCAGCCGCATCGGTCTCCACCCAGGGAGCAACCAGTTCAGAATTAGGATGGTGGCCAATGGCAAGGAAAAGCCCGTCCACGGGAAGGTCCCTGACGACACCTCCAGGGGCGTTCAGAGACAAGCCGGTAACCACCTTTCCGTCACCCAGCACCTCCCGAACCTGGTGTTCCCATAACATCTCAATATTCGGAGCCGAAAGCACTCGTTGCTGCATGGGGACAGAGGCACGTAACACATTCCGGCGCACAATCATATACACCTTGCTACACAGACCAGCCAGATACGATGCCTCCTCACAGGCTGTATCTCCACCGCCAACCACAGCAACCGTCTTCTTTCTGAAGAAAAAGCCATCGCATGTGGCACAAGCAGACACACCGCCACCCTTGTATTTTTCTTCTGATGGCAATCCCAGGTATTTGGCCGAAGCCCCAGTAGCCACAATCACCACATCAGCGAGCAATTCATGCTCCGCATCAGCCCATGCCCGGAAGGGACGGGGGTTGGAAAGGTCAAGAGTGGTAATCATGCCGGAACGAATGACAGTTCCAAAACGCTCCGCCTGTTTCTTAAGGTCTTCCATCATGGCAAAACCATCAATGCCCTCAGGATACCCGGGAAAATTCTCAATCTCGGTAGTGGTGGTAAGCTGTCCCCCTGGCTGAATACCTTCGTACAACACGGGGGCAAGGTTGGCACGGGCAGCATATATGGCCGCGGTGTATCCGGCGGGGCCGGAACCGACAATCAGGCACTTGATTTTCTCAGGGAATGAATTACTTCCGGAACTCATGGATATTCAGTTTATTAGTATCTTTGCCTCGAAAGAGGTCTGAACCTATGTTTCACAACGAAGATACACAAAATTATGGCAAGTAAACGCGGACTTAAGAAAGACATCAACTTCCTGACCCAGGAACTCATTGAGGAATGTTTCACCTACCTGTACTTCCACCCCGAAGACCGGAAGGAAAAAGTCAAAGAAACCATCTGGGCGCTGGTACACTCTCGGAATGAGCTCATTGTGCGCATCAACAGAGGACCCTCCGACGCCACTCAGACCAGATCTTTCTACCGGGAAATCGGAGAGGATATGCTCCGTATGGTGGAACTTTTGGACAAAATAGCCTAAGATTTTTCTACGGTGCGTATCGTCATCGCCCCGGACAAATTCAAGGAATGCCTCTCGGCCAGGATGGTTGCTGAAGCTCTTGGTCAGGGAGTTAAGAAGGTATGCCCGGATGCTGAGGTTATCCTGATTCCGATGGCTGATGGCGGTGAGGGGACGCTTTCTGTGCTGGTTGATGCCACTTTTGGAAACTATGTCACTGCTCCATCGCATGACGCCCTGAACCGGCCCATGGACTGTCGTTACGGGATTCTGGGGGATGGAGAAACCGCCGTGATTGAACTGGCCTCCGCATCCGGCCTTCAGCACCTGAAACCGCACGAACGCAATCCGCTGTTTACCACAACATTTGGCACAGGAGAACTCATCCGGCACGCCGTTTCGCACGGGCTGCGAAAATTCATCATCGGCCTTGGAGGAAGCGCGACCCAGGACGGAGGAGCCGGACTATTGCAGGCTCTGGGAATGAGATTTCTGTCAGCCGACGGCCGGGACGCCGGATTTGGAGCCAATGCACTCCGTCAGATTCAACGAGTATCCATGGATGAATGGATGCCGGAGCTCAGATCCTGCCATTTCACCATTGCCTGCGATGTAACCAGCCCACTGTGCGGGCCTCAGGGATCAGCTGGCACGTTTGCCATCCAGAAAGGAGCCACCCCTGATATGATTCCCATACTGGATGGTGCACTCAAACATTTTGCCCAGGTACTCAGCAACTACTTCGGAGTGGACTGGTCCACCACGCCCGGTGCCGGGGCTGCCGGCGGGACAGCATTCTCGCTGTTATCCTGTACACGTGCCAAGATTGTTCCCGGTGTGGAGTTAATTGCCCGGTACACCTGTCTGGAGGAAATGATTCAGAGAGCTGACTGGGTATTTACTGGCGAAGGGCGCATTGACCGACAGACCCTTTCCGGGAAAGTTCCCTGCGGGGTCATTCGTTTGGCCGCCAAACATCAGGTTCCTGTGGCAGCCTTCTGCGGACAAATGGGTGAAGGTGCCGAATTACTGTACGCCGAGGGGGTGCGTGCCATCTTTCCCGTTTCAGACCCGGGTATATCCTTGAATGACTCCATTTCCATGGCACCTGAGCTCCTTACAAAAGCAGCCGAACACTTCATGCACATCATCCGACCCAAAGCTTCCTAAACAGGTTTGCCAACTGCAGCCCGAGCTGTTTTCAATACACTGATTACCAATGAGATTCATCGCCGAACCTCCTATGTGGCGGCAACAATCAAAAAAGGAAATAAAAAATAATATCCATTAAGATAGAATTATTGATAATTGTCTTATATTTGCAGTACCAATTCAACAAAGGAGGTACTATGGATCAATAAACAATATTTTTCTTGATGTGCCGCTGCAGATAGCGGCACATCAACCGGAACGCAGGCCGGGGTTCCGGGAAGCGACACCTGACCGACTCCCCCCGGTTTTCATTCTCAAACTAATTACCATGAAAAACAAAAAATTATTTCTTCTGTGTTCCTGCGCCTTTGCCGCAGCCATGTTGCTCAACGTTCATCTGGCTTATAACAGCCAAGGAACGCTGTCGCTGTCCACATCCAACGTCGAAGCCCTCGCCTCCGGCGAAACACCCATCACCGATGTGAGCCAGTGTGACATCCAAACCTGGGTCCGAAATGCCTATGAAGACTACGAAGAGCAACTGGCTCCTGCTGATTACAAAATTGGAGGGACCTTCAGCTTTGGTGGACACACCTACACCGTTCAGATCACCTTCGACAAAGGCGACTGGATGAGAGTTCCTATATGCAGAGAATTAAACAATAACTGTTGCCTAAAGTCACATCTCGAAAAAGAGGTGACTAAAATCAATAAATAAGCATCATTATGGGGTGCCCCAGGGCACCCCTTTTATTTCTTCCTTATGAAAACGCACTTCTTATTTATAGCACTGATTCTTATAGCCAGTTGCACCCAAAGAGGGACGCCCATCGAAGTATCTGAAGGCTCCGGAACGATCCGGATCTCAGACCTGCACAGAATGAGCGATTCGCTCGGGACCCGCCTGCTGGATGACTGCCGGTTTGTGCGGCTCCAGACCAATGAACACTGTCTGATGGGCTGGCCCCGGAAGATCCGGATTGCCGACAACCTGATGTTTATTATGGATGACAATTACAAAATATTCGTTTATCAGCAGGATGGCACTTTTGTCAATACCATTGGCACTATTGGAAAGGGGCCGAACGAACTCCAAAGCATCACCAACTTTTATATCAATGAAAAGGAGCGCTATATCGGTGTGATGGACCCGGTAGGGTTAAAGATGGTCCGGCACACTTTTCAGGGAAAACCCTTGAAAACCTTCCCGCTGGACGGCACAACTTGGCAAAGAATTCAGGATATTGATATGACTAACGAGGAGCAAATTCTAATTACCTTTAGAAATGGCCCTCACAACCCCAATCAATACGCTGTGGTGCGGGAAGATGATTATTCCCTGATGCGTTATCTGCTTCCATATATCACCATCGGGGAGGACACTTGCGGTGATGCCTACCTAGAAACCTTTGCCCGGTCGGGCAGTAATTGGTATGCCCCTGAAATGCTGTCCGATACCTTGTACACATTCCGGGGGGCGGACCTAATCCCCCGATGGATCCTCGATTTCGGAATCAAACACCCCAATCCTGAAGTTATTCGAGAAGATGAACCATATCCCTGTGCGCGTAGCATGGGGGGAAATACCCTCAGAAAGAAGGGGTATTCAACAGGTATCAACAGGGTACTTCCCGCAGGGAAATATCTGTTCATTCACTGCTATGCCCTGCGCATCAAATACGACATCTTTCTGGATCCGGAAAAAGGCACAGGCTTTTACTTTGAAGAGCAAGAAAACCGGAATATATTCCACTCCCTGGATCAGTTCAAGACCTGGAATGGCTCAGAGATGGTTGCTGTCATCCCTGTCAGTGATGCCATGGACGACCAGGCAGGTGAATACGCCCTGAGCCATCCCAAGGTTTTGGAGGTGATGCGCCAATGCAAGGAGGAGGACAACCCCATCATCGGGTTTTACAAAGTTCCGGAACCGAAATAACAACAGTTACCACATGACAATCAAGCACTTATTCCTGGCACTGGCGCTTATGGCCAGTTGCGCCCAAAACGGGACCCTTCCCGATGAATCTGCAGGTCCCGGAACCATCCGGATTGCGGATCTGCACAGAATGAGCGATTCGCTCGGGTCCCGCCTGCTGGATGACTGCCGGTTTGTGCGGCTCGAGACTAATGAGCACTGTCTTATGGGCTGGCCGAGAAAAATCAGGTTTGCAGATGGACTGATGATTATTATGGACAACAACAACAAAATATTTGTGTACCAGCAGGACGGTACCTTTGTCAATTCCATTGGCGCCATTGGGAAGGGGCCGAACGAACTCCGAAGCATCACCAACTTTTATATCAACGAAAAGGAGCACTACATCGGGGTTATGGACCCGGTGGGAATGCGAATTGTTCGGCATACTTTTCAGGGAGAACCCCTAAAGACCTTTCCTCTGGACAAGACTGTTTGGGGAAGAGTCCAGGACATAGATATGACCGGGGATGAGCACATTCTGATCACCTACAGAAACAGTTCTCATAACCCCAACCAGTATGCCGTAGCCCGCGAATCGGATTATACTTTGTTGCATTACCAGCTTCCCTTTACCACAATCGGAACATCCTCTTGCGGCATGGCATATGATGAGACTTTTGCCCAGGCTGGTGGGGAATGGTATGCACCGGGCATGATTTGCGACACCCTGTATCAATTCCGGGAGGGTACCCTGAAGCCCCGATGGATCATAGATTTTGGACTCAAGCACCCGGACCCGGAGATCATTCGCAGCAAAGAACCCTATGATTGCGGCTACGACCCTATGGCATTCTTACCAAAGCTGGGCTATTCAGATGGTTTCCAGAAAGTATTCCCGGCTGGCAGATTTCTTTATCTTATGTACCTCACACAGGGAGTAAAATTACACATCTTCCTGGATCCGGAAAAAGGCACAGGCTTTTACTTTGAGAATCAGAAGAACCGGAACA
This sequence comes from Bacteroidales bacterium UBA4181, assembly GCA_002380425.1. Classification (GTDB taxonomy): domain Bacteria; phylum Bacteroidota; class Bacteroidia; order Bacteroidales; family UBA4181; genus UBA4181. The sequence goes on along the minus strand of DFUR01000037.1, from coordinate 6,729 downwards.
TTTTCCATTCACTGGATCAGTTCAAAACCTGGAACGGATCAGAGATGGTTGCTGTCATTCCTGTCAGTGATGCCATGAACGATCAGGCAGGTGAATACGCCCTGAGCCATCCCAAGGTTCTGGAGGTGATGCGCCAATGCAAGGAGGATGATAACCCCATTATCGGGTTTTACAAAGTACCGGAACCAAGATAATATGCTCAGAATGAAGGCATGGACATGGGTATTGGCTGCGCTGGCTCTGGGAACTCTGGCAGGCCAGGGTTTTCGGTGGACCTACAAACAGTTCAAAAGCACAGAACGCACAGAACAGAAGGAAGCCTTGGTACGGATGGATTCTGTAATCCAACTGGGAGCAGTCACTCCAGGGGTTAGGATTCCATTTTCCATCTACTACACCAACGTTGGAGAGATTCCTGTAAGGGTAAGGACAATGGACACATTCTGCGGGTGTCTGGCTGCGGAGCGCTTGAGTATGGAGTACACCCAGCCGGGGAAACGCGCTGAGATTCCGATGACCTTCCTGCCCACAGGGAGTGGTTATATGGAGAAGAGAATCTATGTGTATTTCGAACAAATTGCCGAACCAGAGGTGGTCATTATCCGGGCAAGGGGAAATCTGAAAGCGAAACCGGAAGCTATCGAATAAAGCTGGTTTTCACCTTGGGCTCCGCAACAGGTGGCTGTGCAATGCCCTGGGATGCCTGCTTCATATGGAGCAGCCAGGACATATTCCGGCCCAGCATGCGCATGATCTGCCGCCCCTCGTCATCTCCGGCAACTTCCCCGGGGGCACCTCCATGAATGATGTTCCAGTAATTGGAGGAGGCAATCAGCATCTCAGAGTAGAGCAGATAGTGATTGAGGCTGTCAAAGGTGGCGGAGCCTCCGGAACGGCGCAAGGCGACGACACTGGCACCGACTTTATGTCGAAGAAGTCCGTCATTGGAGCCGGAGACATAGAATAGTCTGTCCATAAAACTCTTCATGGTTCCGGGAATACCCGAGAAATACACCGGGGCCCCGAACAGAATGCCATCTGCCTCCTTTAGCTGTCCTATCCACTGATTGACATCATCCCGTTCAATGACACAGCGCTCGTTCTTATTCTCGCGACACTTGCCACAGGCAAGACAACCATGAATATTTTTATGCCCTATGTGAAGGATTTCTGTTTCGATGCCTGACGCATGGAGTTGCTCACAAACCATCAGCAGGGCGTGGTGTGTGTTGCCTTCTTTCCGGGGACTTCCGTTGATTGCAATAACTTTCATGATGCTTCATATTTTTTTGCAAAAATACGAAAGATAAAGGTCATGGTGTTTCCGGGTATAACACTGAAAATTGTTTCGGTCCAACACATCTATGATGGGTGCTGGGACAAAGGGGGTGGTCAGTTCCAACATCTCTCCGGGACCCAGGGCTGAGGTGCGGGAGAGGATTTCTCCCATCGGACTGTCTCCGCTCTGAATCATCGGGGTGGCATCGAAACGATCCACAACAGACGCTTCACCAAACCATTCTGGGGGTATGTCCTGAGTGGAAATACTGCCAGGAGCGGGGGCATCACCCGTCACACACGGCTCCTGTGGGTCTGCCTGACCCACAGCCTGCCGCAGCCGAAGCACCATACCTTGAACGGGAATACCTCCAACTGTAGCAGCCTGTTGCAGCGTGGCCACCCGGGCCACCGTCTTGCGCAAAACCGGGTGGGTAAGTCTGGAAAAAGCCGGGGACATCTCCATAAGCAGGGATTCCAACTCAGGATAGGCTTCCAGCAGAGCCCCAACCCGGGTTTGCGGCGTGATCATCAGCAAATGTCCATCCATATCAGGGTTTGGTCTCATAGGACAACAAGCGCTGTTCCCCTTGTAACGCACGCAGGTGGGTGAGGTCCTGGGTAAATTCCACGGTTCCCAGGTACTCCCCTTCGGAACCTCTGAGGGCCAGATAGCTGATATATATAAAACGGCCCTTCATCTGTATCCAGAAGGCCGCACTCTGCTCCTTGCCGCTCTTGAAATCTTCCAGAATCTGTTCTACAATATGTACGCTGGAGGGTGGGTGGCACATCCGGACATCGCGGCCCAGAATGGCCCGGTTACGAGTAAAGATTCGTTCCGGCCCGAGGCTAAAAAACCTGACTTTGTCGTCTTTGTCCACGAAAGTGATGTCCACCGGCAGGGTACGGAACAAGGCCTCCAGTTCCTCCAGCCGAAAACCTCCGGTACTCAGCCGAAGCACATTTCTCAGTTCTGCTTCAGTGGAACTTTCCTCCGCCCCAAAAGGCCTCCAGGTATCCTGGGGATCCACCAGGCAGTAACCAAACTCCGGTGTTTGCTGGTAAATCTCGTACCAATCCCGTTCGGAGAGTTTGTCCATACTCATAGGAAGCAGAATTTCCTCTTCCTTCATGATCATATCGGCTACAGCCTGAATGGCCGGACGAAGCACCATATCTCCCACAATGACAGCATCCTCAACTGAGATATCGCCAGGAACCGACACGGCAGCAATGGCGTCTTTGATTTTTTGCCGGGTTTCATCGTGCTTGCCCCACATCACCTTGGGTGGTCCCGTGATGTCATAGCGTTCCAGAAAAGGGAAAAGCAGGTACTCCTTACGCAGATAATGTTTGTCCACATCCATAAGCTCATTCAGACGAGCATGCAAGTCCAGAAAAGCGTACTGGACTTCTCCGCCAGAAAGGCCGGATAGTCCTGTGATCAAACGATCCAGATGATTGACTGCATTCCGGAGGGCTTCATTTTCTTTTTTAAAGGTGTCCACAGGATGTCCTGACGGAACAGGCTGTGCCCCGCTCTGGTCAATATGGCCTTCCAGCACCATGGTATGGAGGTCACAAAATTCCAGCACCTCCTCCTCGGGGAGGCCTTCGAGGATGAGTTCCTGCTCTACCTCGACAACTTCATCGTAGGGTATCTGGCTGAGCAACTCCGCCAGCCTTCTGCGGACCAAATCAGGAGCCTCGCCCTGATGCAACTGGAGAATCATGTGTTTGAGCAGTTCCTTTCTCTTTTGCGAGTTGTTGATCAGTTCACTCATAATGGGTGGATTTTAGTTAATATTCTTATCTGGGTTTGAACCAATATCAGGTTTTTCCCTTGCGGGGGGGACAGAAGCAGCCAGGGACCCTGCCAGAGACTGGATGGTAGCTGTGGCCACCAGATCATTCAGGGCATTCCGGATCGGGGCATAACGATAGTGTAAGGGACAGGGATGATCCTGATCACACTCCTTCAGCCCAAATGCACAACCTGTGAGGATCTTGTTACCCTCTGTAGCCAGAATCAAATCCCGCAGGGGCAGAGGCGGTTTATCACGCCCGAAACCAAAACCACCACCCTTCCCTTTCCGGGAGGTCAGAAAGCCCTGACGTACCAATCTTTGCAATATCTTGCCCGTATAGAATCCGGGAGCGTCAATCTCCCGGGCAATCTCGGCCAAACCCGGACGGTGCCCCAGCTCATTCTGTTGCTGGATATATACCAACCCGCGAAGCGCATATTCGGTTTCCTTGTGAAACATAATCCAGTTTTTCTCCAAAGATAACAAAATTTCTAAATTAATTAAAAGACCTTTTTGTCTTTTAATAGAATTGTGTATCTTTGCCTCAAACCAACAAGTAAAATTATGAACGCACTGGCAAAAAAGTCACTCGGGGAAATCGTTGCAGCAGACATACGGGCAGCAGGCATATTCACAGATGCCCGGATAGACTTTTGCTGTGGGGGCAAGAAAACCCTCGAACAAGCATGCAGAGAACAAGGAGTTGATTTGTCTGTCCTTGTCTCCTCTCTGGAATCTCTTTCCCAACAGCCTCCCCTTCGCGGTCAGAACTTCAACGAATGGGATCTGGATGTTCTGGCAGGGTATATCAGCAATACCCATCACAAATTCGTCCTCCGGGCCCTTCCGGAATTGGTATTTTACACCCAGAAGATTGCTTCTGTGCACGCACAGAATCATCCGGAACTCAGGGAAGTTGCCCGGCTGTTTTCTGAGATTGACCGAGAACTCCGGCAGCATCTTCAAAAGGAGGAAGAAGTGTTGTTCCCGGCCATTGATCGGATCGTCCGGACCCCCAAGGAAGATCACGAACTGGACAGAGCCATTATTCACAGTGAGATTGAACGGATGAACTCCGAACACGAATTTGCTGGCGGAGCAATGGATCACATCCATGAAATCACCCTCGATTACCAGGTTCCTGCAGATGGATGCAACACCTATCTGGTTGCCTTCAAGATGCTGCGGGAATTCGAGGAAGATCTGCACCTGCATGTTCATCTGGAAAACAACATTCTGTATCCCAAAGCCCTCAATCTGTGATTATGGAAACAGCAACCCAAAACCTCGAAAGGGACCACGAATACATCCTGCAACTCATTGAAGTCATGGATGACATGGTACAACGGAAAGAATCGGACTTGTCCTCTCTGGAAACCATTGTGAGGCTGATACGCACCTTCGCAGACGGGGTACATCACGCAAAGGAAGAGCATCTGCTGTTCCCCGCACTGGGGCCAAAAGGATTTTCATCGGTTCAAGGCCCTGTGGCCGTCATGCTCAGTGAGCACGTACAGGGCCGGGCATACGTGAGCGGAATGGCAGAAGGAATTGAATCAAGCCGTAAGGGAGACGCTCTGGGATTGCAGAGGGTCTGGACAAACATGCTCCAATACGGGGCTCTTTTGCGTGCCCACATCATGAAGGAGAATACCATTCTGTTCCGAATGGCCGACAGTGTTTTGTCCGGACAAGAACAGCAGGAGTTACTCAGAGCCTTTGCCCAGGTTGATGCACCCGAAGCCGGAGAGGGGCCGGACAAACAACATTCACCGGTCCACCCATTGCTTGAACTCAGAGATTTTATCGCGGCTTACCATAAATAAGTCGTTGGCCAGAGCACTCTTGGGTTCACCGCGCAAAACCAGTTGAAAACGACCAGCGGACAGGCTGTGCATTTCAGCAACAGAATGCACAGGAACAATGCAGGCTCTGTTAATCCGGAAGAAGACCGCTGGATCCAGCATCGACTGCAATCTGTCGAGCGAATAATCTACGGCAAAATCCTTTCCCTCCATGGTCCGCAGAAACACATTCTTCTCAGCAATATGAATGAAAGCCACATCCATTACAGGAATGGACCGGTAGCGGGAGCCAATCTTAACCAGGAATCTCGATTTATACGGGCTGGAATAACCTCCCAGTAAACGGTCGAAATCAGGCCGCGCCACCATCCCGGAGGCATACATTCCCCGGTATTTCCTCAAAGCCGCCCTCAAAGCCTGCTCTTCAACCGGTTTGAGCAAATAGTCAATACTGTTGACCTTGAATGCCCTGAGGGTGTACTCATCGTAGGCTGTGGTAAAGATGACCGGGATGTCCAGCCGAATGGTTTCAAACACCTCGAAACACAGCCCGTCATCGAGTTGAATATCCATTAGAATCAAATCCGGCCTGTCGTGATCCTGAATCCAGTTGATGGTTCCCTCGACCGTTTCCACAATCCCCGAAACCTGAATAGCAGGGTCAATATGATGCAGCAGCCGGACCAGAATGCCGGCTGCTGGTTTTTCATTCTCTACAATGAGTACATTCATGATATCAGCGGAATTTTCACGATGAATTGTTGCTCAGTTTCCTCCACGATCAGGGGCTTCCCTGTCGCCAGACGCACCCGCTCGCGCAAATTGGCCAGTCCCGTACGGGTTGAGGGAAGCTGGGTTGCCATTCTTTGAATATTATTGCAAACCACGATGTAAGCACCTTCGGTGAACACCCGGATACGTAGGGGCTGATCCCGCGTGGCCATATTGTGCTTGACAGCATTCTCGAGAAGAATCTGAAGCGAGACCGGGAGGATCTCAAAGTCCTCGGGGTGCTCCACGGCGACAGAAAGCTGGATTTTTCGATCATCCCGCACCTGGTGCAAGAAAAAATAATCCCCCAGAAAGGCCAACTCCTCCTTCAGGGGCACCTTGTCCCTGGGAGCATTTTCCAGAATATAGCGATAAATGGAGGACAAGCGGGAAATAAAGAGCCCGGCGACTTCTGCCTGAGTTTCCACCAAAGCTGAAAGTGTGTTCAGGCTGTTGAACAGGAAATGCGGGTTTACCTGATTCTTAAGCGTCTGGTTCTGGAAAAGCAGGTTCTGCTCCCTCAACTCGTACTCGCGTTTCAGCGACTCCTGCCAGGAAGTAAAAAAGAATATGGGCACACTGAACAACAAACCCAGTCCGGTCAGTTTGGCCACCCAAAGCAGATTGGGCAGCATCTCCGGAAAAACCAAAGGAATGCCTCTGAAAATATGCACCCCTATGTATACCATGGTGTAGAGAAGCATACAGGTCAGAATGGCCAGCACAAGGAACAGAGCCAACCGGGCCAGATATTCAATAGTCAGCCGGCTGCGGGACATATTCCTGGAGAACGAAAAAAGTTTGCGGGACAGTGCATACAAAATCTCGATTTCCACAAACATCATAGAGAATGTAGCCACCAGAAAGAACAGAGTCTGGCGTTGTCCGATAATCAGGCCCCACAAAGGGGTGAACAGCGCACAAAAAAGCAGCATTCTTGCATGCACAGCCCATCTGGGGGGCAGGAAAAGGTCTTGAAGTCCTCGGGTTTTCATAATCATCAAATGTAAAGGTTCAGTATCAATTATTCATCGGGATAATGACATTATGCCACAAAAGAACAT
>DFUR01000045.1 GCA_002380425.1 Bacteroidales bacterium UBA4181 | reverse complement strand
ATCGTCGGAACCGGAATCCGATATTCTATCCATTGAACTACGAGGGCAGGGAAAAGCCGTATTCAGGCTGCAAAGGTAATGGTTTTTTCCTCTGTGGCAATCCTGCTGTCAAAATTTCCATCTTTCAGGCAGGGAAAAGGATTGCACTTCTTTTGTAGTCAAAAAGATTCACTAAATTTGCGGTCGTTTAAAAAAAACAGCATGTACAAGAATACCAAAACCGTTTCGGCCGATGAGGCCGTGAAAGTGCTTAAGTCGGGCGATCACGTGCACCTGAGCAGCGTGGCCAGTGTTCCCCAGATTCTGGTTGAAGCCATGTGCCGCCGGGGAGATGCCGGAGAGCTCAGGGATGTTCACATCCACCACCTGCACACCGAAGGCGCTGCACCCTATACCGAACCTCGCTACGAAGGCATCTTTCAGCATGATGCCTTTTTTGTGGGAGGCAATGTACGCAAGAACGTCCAGGCGGGATATGCCGATTACATCCCGGTGTTCCTGAGTGAGACGCAGAGGCTGTACCGCGAGGGGTACCTCAAGTGCAATGTGGCGATGATACAGGTATGCCCCCCCGACGAACACGGTTATGTATCTCTGGGCACCTCCGTGGACGCCACTCTTGCTGCCGTGGAGACGGCCGATTACGTGCTGGCAGTGATCAATAAGAACGTACCTCGTGCTCTGGGTGATGCCCTGATTCCGATGCACCTGATCGACTATGCTATCATAGACGACAAGCCTCTGGAACCGGCTCATTTCTCGGAACCCAACGAACAGGAAATCGCCATCGGGAAACATTGTGCGGAACTGATTGAGGATGGAGCTTGTATGCAAATGGGCATCGGAGCCATTCCCAACGCAGTGCTTGCCCAGCTTGGAAACCACAAAAATCTGGGGATTCACACCGAGATGTTTGCCGACGGGGTACTTCCCCTGGTGGAAAAAGGAGTGATTAACGGAGCCAACAAAGCTATTGACAAAGGCAAGATGGTTTCTACCTTCCTCATGGGGTCGCAAAAGGTCTATGACTTCATCCACAACAATCCTCAGGTGGCCATGATGGATGTTCGCTATACCAATGACCCGTTTGTGATTGCCCAAAACCCCAAGGTGACAGCCATCAATTCCGCCATCCAGATCGACCTCACCGGTCAGGTGTGCGCAGATTCCATCGGCACCAAATTCTTCTCGGGTGCCGGAGGCCAGATTGACTTTGTCTATGGTGCTTCCCGTTCCAAAGGAGGGAAGGCCATCATCGCCATGCCTTCCATCACCAACAAAGGGGTCAGCAAGATTGCTGCCACCCTCAACCTGGGTGCGGGAGTGGTTACCTCCCGGTACCACATCCACTGGTTTGTGAGCGAATTCGGGGCTGTGAACCTGTACGGGAAGACCCTTCAGGAACGTGCGAGGCTGCTCATCAGTGTCGCACATCCGGACGCAAGGGAAGAATTGGACCGGGCCGCATTCGAACGCTTTGGACCTCATTTCCATTATATTGCGTCAAAATAGAAACCCACAAGATTTTCTTTTGACAGACATTTTTCGGGTTGCATCCTTGTTTATTCACAGCAGGGTGCTATCTTGTGGCGCTTAATAAATCCTTGAGAAGATGGCGAAGGTTAGAGGAGCAATAGTGGTGGACACAGAGCAGTGCAAGGGATGTCAGGTCTGCAAGGTCAGTTGTCCCCAGCAGGTGATTGGCATGTCCGGTACCGTGAACGGAAAGGGATATTATTACGCCTATATGGAACATCCTGAGGCATGTACGGGCTGCTCCAACTGTGGTATTGTCTGCCCTGACGGGGTAATCACCGTGTATAGGGTTAAGGAAGCATAACGCACAGAAACATGGCAAAAGAACTACGTTTAATGAAGGGCAACGAAGCCCTTGCCGAAGCAGCTATCCGAACCGGAGTGGATGCTTTTTTCGGCTACCCCATCACCCCACAGTCGGAGGTTCTGGAATACCTGCTTCAGGAAGATGCTCAGAAGCGAACCGGAATGGTGGTGTTGCAGACCGAGAGCGAAACGGCATCCATCAATATGGTCTATGGCGCTGCTTGTGCAGGGCGGAGGGCCATGACTTCTTCCTCCAGTCCAGGCATCAGCCTGATGTCAGAGGGCATCTCCTACCTCGCCGGAGCGGAGCTTCCCGGAGTGATCGTGAATGTGGCCCGGGGCGGCCCCGGACTTGGGACCATCCAGCCGGCCCAATCGGACTATTTCCAGGCCACCAAGGCACCGGGACACGGGGACTTCAGGCAACTGGTCCTCGCCCCTGCCTCTGTTCAGGAAATGGCGGACTTTATCCCTCTGGCATTTGACTTGGCCTTCAAATACCGGAATCCGGTGATGATTCTCTCCGACGGAGTCATCGGACAGATGATGGAAAAGGTGTATCTGCCCGAGCCCAGACCTCGAATGACCGAATTTCCCGAGTGGGCCACCATCGGGAAAAAACCGGGAAAGGAACGCAAACGCATCACCTCCCTGAATCTGATTCCCCTGGAGCACGAGAAACACAACCAAAAGCTTCAGGCTAAATACCGGCAGATGGAAGCCGAGGAAATCCGCTACGAAGAATATCTGTGCCAGGATGCCGAATACATCATGGTTGCCTACGGGGCCAGCGCGCGCATAGCCAGCCGGGCGGTCGAAATGGCGCGGGCCAAAGGCATCCGCGTCGGTTTGTTCCGGCCCGTGACCTTATTCCCGTTCCCGGCTCCGCAGATTGAGGCCCTCAGCCTCCGCGTCAAGGGATTCCTTTCCATTGAAATGAGTGCCGGCCAAATGATTGAGGATATTCGCCTGGCAGTCGGGAAGAACCAGCGTGTGGAGCATTTTGGTCGTTACGGAGGATTGGTCCACGTTCCCGAAGAGATTCTGGAGGCATTTGAACGTTTTTATATGGAGCCCCATGGACATTAAAGATATCATACGCCCCGAAAACCGGGTTTACAAGAAAAGTGACCTCTTGTACGACACCACCTTTAATTTTTGTCCGGGATGCGGACACGGCACCATTGTCCGGCTCATTGCCGAAGTGGTACAGGAGATGGGGATAGAACACGAGGTTATCGGCATCTCCCCCATTGGCTGTTCCGTACTGTTGTACGACTTCTTCAGGTTCGATGTCATCAATGCCTCGCACGGTCGGGCTGCTGCGGCAGCTACCGCACTCAAGCGGGTGATGCCCGACAGGTACATCTTTTCCTACCAAGGAGACGGAGACATCGCAGCCATCGGCACCAGCGAAACCATCCACACTTGCAACAGGGGTGAGAACATCACTATTTTCTTTATCAACAATGCCATTTACGGGATGACGGGCGGACAAATGGCCCCGACTACCCTCACCGGCATGAAAACCTCCACCACCCCAGGTGGCCGGCTGACACAGGAATCCGGTTTTCCGCTGCATTTCACTGAGATGCTGGCTTCTCTGGACGGGACCTACTACGCCACGCGTCAGGCAGTACATACGCCTGCTGCCGTCCGTAAAGCGAAGAAAGCCATCAGGCTTTCCCTGGAAAACCAAAAACTGGAACGGGGCACATCGGTAGTGGAATTCGTATCCAACTGCAACTCGGGATGGAGGATGGAGCCGGTTGCGTCTAACCAGTGGATGGAAGAACATATGTTCCCCGTATTTCCTCTGGGCGACATCAAATGTGAAGGTAAGCTTATCCAACGATCCTAACCACTATGACAGAAGAAATCATCATTGCCGGTTTTGGCGGGCAGGGAGTGCTCTCCATGGGAAAGATGCTGGCTTATTCGGCCATCATGCAACATCTGGAAGCCTGCTGGATGCCTGCCTACGGTCCGGAGATGCGTGGGGGCACCTGCAATGTAATGGTCAGTATCAGCCACGACAAGATCAGTTCACCCGTTCTGCGTTGTTTTGACACCGCCATCATCCTCAATCAGCCCTCGATGGACAAGTTTGAGTCAGCGGTGAAGCCCGGCGGAGTCCTGATGTATGATCCCAACGGAATCACCCGCACCCCCACCAGGAAAGACATCCGCATTTTTGCTGTTTCGGCTACCGAAGAGGCCACCCGGATGAATGAACCCCGAATCTTCAACATGATTGTCCTGGGTGCTTACCTGAGCGTCAAGCCGTTTCTTGGATTGGATCATGTTGTGGAAGGGTTGCGCAAGTCCCTGCCCCCCAGGAACCACAAGCTGATTCCACTCAACGAGAAAGCACTCCGGGTTGGTATGGGTCTGATTACCCAGCCCTGATACGGAAGCCCCCACCCAGCACTTTGACCCTGATTCGTATTCTCTGGGGCTCTGGGCGCGAGGTTCCCCCCCCCTCTGGAGAACATCCGTTAGTTGATGCCATCCTGCGCTGACATTTAGGCAGCCCTGTACAGACGTTCCTCCAACGAAGCCGAACATATTGTCAGATTTCCCCCCGTGGCACAGCCTTTGACGAACACCCCTGCCGGACGCATGTCCGTTTTGGTATGTCTCATCAAAAACATAAAGCTATGCAACAAGGTACTATTGGGGTTACAACTGAGAATATTTTCCCGATCATCAAGAAGTTTCTGTACTCCGACCATGAAATCTTCCTGCGCGAGGTCATCGCCAATGCGGTTGACGCTACCCAGAAACTGAAAACTCTGGCCTCGACCGGTGAATTTCAAGGTGAGATGGGCGACACATCCATCCGCGTGGGACTCAACCCAAAGAAGAAAACACTCACCATCTCCGACCGCGGCTGCGGGATGACCGCAGAAGAGGTGCAGAAATACATCAACCAAATCGCCTTCTCCAGTGCCGGAGAGTTTTTAGAGAAATACAAAAACCAGAGCAATGCCATTATCGGGCACTTTGGTTTGGGCTTTTACTCCTCGTTCATGGTCGCCCATAAGGTAGAGATCATCACCCGGTCCTGGCAGGAGGGAACTCAGGCGGTGCACTGGTCTTGCGACGGGAGCCCGCAGTACACCCTCGAGGAAGCCACCCGGGAAGACAGGGGTACCGATATAATTTTGCATATTGACGAAGATTCCAAGGAGTTTCTGGAGGAGAACCGGGTGAGCGAACTGCTTCGCAAGTATTGTCGCTTTCTGCCGGTACCTATTGCCTTCGGCAAAGAGAAGGAATGGAAAGACGGGAAACAGGTGGACACCGACAAAGACCGTATCATCAACAACACCACCCCGGCATGGACCCTCAAACCTACTGAACTCAAGGAGGAAGATTACGATCAATTCTACCGGGAGCTCTATCCTATGGCTGAGGACCCGCAGTTTCACATCCATCTCAATGTGGATTATCCTTTTAACCTCACCGGAATTCTGTACTTTCCCAAAATCAAAAGCAATCTGGAGGTTCAAAAAAACAAGATTCAGCTCTACTGCAACCAGGTGTTTGTCACAGACTCCGTGGAAGGTATCGTTCCCGACTTTATGACCTTGTTGCACGGGGTGATTGACTCCCCGGACATTCCTCTGAATGTGTCTCGCAGCTATCTGCAGAGCGACTCCAATGTGAAAAAAATCTCCAGCCACATCACCAAGAAGGTAGCCGACAGGCTGGAAGAAATATTCAAGAATGACCGCAAGGAGTATGAACAAAAGTGGGATCATCTCAAACTCTTCATTGAATATGGGATGCTCACGGAAGAAAAGTTCTACGACCGTGCCGAGAAGTTTGCCCTGTTCAAGAACAGCGACCAGAAATACTTCACCTTTGAGGAATACAAAACACTGATTGAGGCCAACCAGAAAGACAAAAACGATAAACTGGTGTATCTGTATGCCACCGACGCCGTCACACAGTACAGTTTTATCGAAACCGCCCGTAGCAAGGGCTATGATGTGTTGCTGATGGACGGACATCTGGATGTACACTTCATCAACCACCTCGAAACCAAATTCAAGGACAGCCATTTTGCCCGTGTTGACGCAGATGTGATGGAGCGACTCATCCAGAAGGAAGACATCCGTCCTTCGAGCCTGCCCGCCGAGAAGCAGGAGGAGCTCAAGCCCGTGCTGGAGAGCTTACTGCCCGAAGGAGCCAATTTCTTTGTAACCTTCGAAGATCTTGGACCAGCAGCCCAACCCATGATCATTACCCAGTCGGAATTCATGCGTCGCATGAAGGACATGTCCGCGCTGGGAGGCGGCATGAACTTTTACGGCGAACTCCCCGACAGCTACTCGGTCGTAGTGAATTCAGAGCACCCTCTGGTACAGCGACTTCAGCAGCAAAAGGAAAGCGAACTCTCCGAAGCAATTGCGGCACTGAACCAATCATTGTCGCCAGTCAGCCAGGAGCTGGACAAACTCAGGGAGACTACCAAGGACAAAAAAGAGGAAGAAATCGAGCAAGCCGTGAAAGATCAGAGGGCAGAGCTACAGCAAAAAGAAGAAGAGCTGAAGAACCGTAAGAAGGCAACACTTCAGGAATATGGCCGGGAAAACAAACTGGCCAGACAACTGGTAGATTTGGCCCTGCTCTCCAACAATATGCTCAAAGGAGAATCGCTCAGCGCTTTTGTCCGGCGCAGCATAGAAATAATGGAGAAATAAGCGTTGCTATAGACCGGGACGAACTGACTTACTTATAGGTGTAAGCCACTACATAGTTATCCCGAATCTCATATTGCAGAATAAACTCCTCATGCAGGTGGTTGTTGGTCACCAACCCGGTGATCTGACCACCTGCCTGTGGTTCAAAGGGATAAATGGTAAGGTTGTCCTGGAAGTTGATTCCGTCCTTATCGCAGATTTTGTACAACGCCTCCTTGGCGCACCAATGAATGTAAATATGTTGCTGCCGCAGAGCCAGGTCCGGAGTGATGTACTCCTTGTCATTGATGAATTTATGAGCCAGACGTTCCATATCATGGGACATATACTCCAGGTCAATGCCCACCCGGCGCTGCTGACTGAGCATAATGGAGGTCCACCTGCAGGAGTGTGAAATGCTGATGTTATAGGAATAATCATCCATGAATGGCTTCCGGAACTGGTTGTAGATGATCCGGGCACCCCGGTGGGTGAGGGTTTGCAGCAGAGCCCGGACACTGAGCGACTCCAGTTTGCGCGATTCATTCTGAAAGCTATTCAGACGTTGCAGGTCGAAATCACTGAGCACCACCTGTGAAAAGAGGGTGTCGTAATCCTCGGTAATCTCCCAGACGCCCAGCAAACAATCATCGGCAATCTGTCTTTTCAGCAACAATCCCATAGACTTTATTTGGACGCAAAACTACATATTCTTTTTGACTTTCCCTTCTGTCCAGTTCAGGGTCCTGATAAGGTGCCAGACATCCTCGGTAAAGTATCGGATGGCAGGGGCCAGAGAGTCCTGATCGGGCGGGAGTGTGAAATACAATGAACCCAGCAGAAAATGCCTGATACTGTCCGTTGCGTAGAACTGAAGGGGGGAAGCAGCATCTCCTTGAATCTGGTACACAAGACCATAAATACGCTTCTCCGGAAAAGCAAAGGGGTATTCATCCACAGCATCGGCCCTGAGGGCAATGGTTTGGTAAACCATTCTCCGGGAGTCGGCAATAAAAGGAGCAGGATTCCCCTGAAGCGTTTTGTACGTTAGATGAATCTGTGCATGATACACAGAGTCCTCAAGAGTGAGCCAGCAGGGTTGCCCGGCCGGTACGATGCGGACATACTCGGGATACTCAAAAACAAAGGGACATCGCCCTGCAAACGTGAGATATGATTTCTCGGGAAAGTCAATGCGGAAGTACCCGTGTGGCCGGGGCACCGGGGGTTCCTGACCGCCCTCCGGGCCAAATATCAGGAACACACCCACCCCAAACGCAACCAGAAATACACAAGCTGCGTAGAAAATAGCTTTTCGGGAACCGGCTGAAAGAAAAAGGCTCATCCCGGAAAATACCAGACCTCAGGACTAAAAGGGCAGATCATCCGGTCCGTCGGAGGGAGACTCCAAAGCAGGAGAAGAATGTGCAGAAGCCTGAGCCGAATCCCCATAGGAACTGGAACGGCTCCCAGGTTCATCATTGCGACGATCCAACATCTGAAGCGTATCTACTTCAATTTCTGTAACGTACCTTTTCTGGCCGGCATTGTCTTCAAAGCTGCGGGAACGTATCTTCCCTTCGATGTACAACAGAGATCCTTTACGCACAAATTTCTCAACGACTTCAGCCAATTGACGCCATACCACAATGTTGTGCCATTCGGTTTGACTGACACGCTCCCCGCTGCGATTTTTAAACCGCTCATCGGTAGCCAGAGAGAAAGCTGCCTTGGTCACGCCATTGTCCAGATGACGGACATCAGGATCCTTGCCCACACGTCCGACCAAAATTACCTTGTTCACCATACTTTGTTTGTTAGTTGATTCAAGGGTAAAAGTAAACAAAAATATTGAGACGAAATTGAAAATGGAAATATTTTTTCTATAAAAATAATATCTTTAACCTAGGAAACCATATTCCTCATTCGTTCAAAAAAACTTTTCTCCTCCTTCGTGGGAGCCGGCTGAAAGTTTCTGGATTCTCCTAATTTCTGGATGGTCTTCTTCTCCTCGGACGAAAGCGATGTGGGAACCCAAACATTCACATGTACCAACAAATCACCCTTTCGGTAGGACTGAACTTCGGGAAGCCCTTTGGCCCTCAGGCGAAGAATCTTGCCGGGCTGAGTGCCGGCAGCAATCTTGATCTTGACCTTACCTTCCACGGTCGGAATCTCAACTTCCGCTCCCAAAGCTGCATCGGCAAAAGAAACATAGAGCAGGTAGATCAGGTCATTCCCATCCCGGATCAGATCAGGATGCTGTTCCTCCTCAATCAGCACAATCATGTCGCCATTGGCCCCACCCCTGCGGGCGGCATTGCCCTTACCGGATACGGTCAGCTGCATGCCCTGAGCCACACCCGCGGGAATCTGGACAGACACCACTTCCTGTGACTCCACAACGCCTTCTCCATAACAATGTGTACACTTATGGGTGATGATTCGCCCTTCCCCTCCGCATGAGTCACAAACGGTGGTGGTCTGCATACGTCCCAGGATGGTATTGGCGATGCGGGTGACCTGTCCGGTACCGTTGCATGTGGAACAGGTGGTATAGCCATGGGAACCCTCTGCTCCGGTCCCTCCGCAATGCTGGCAAACCACATACTTCTTCACCTTGAGTTTCTTCTCAACTCCCTGGGCAATTTCGGTAAGGTTCAACCGTACTTTCACCCGGATGTTCGAACCCCGAACCACACGCTGACCACGCTGACCTCCTCCAAAGCCAAACCCACCAAACCCGCCAAAGTCACCAAAGATATCCCCGAAATGTGAGAAGATATCATCCATGCTCATCCCGCCTCCGCCATATCCGGCAGAACCCCCATTGACACCAGCATGTCCGTACTGGTCGTACCGGGCACGTTTGTTGTCATCGCTCAGGACCTCGTAGGCTTCAGCAGCTTCCTTGAATTTATCCTCAGCATCCTTATTGTTGGGATTCTTATCCGGATGGAACTGAATCGCCTTTTTGCGGTACGCTTTCTTTAATTCTTCCTTGCTGGCCGTTTTGGGGACTTCAAGAACTTCGTAGTAATCTCTTTTTGCCATGTTATTGTCTTATCATTGCCCGACTACAACCTTCGCAAAGCGAATAATCTTGTCATTCAGGGTATAACCTTTTTGAAGGACATCCACTACCTTGCCCTTATTCTTAGCATCCTCAACCGGCACAGTGGTAAGGGCCTCGTGCAAATCGGCATTGAACTCAGCTCCAGCAGCATCCATTTCCCGCACACCCTTCCGGCTGAGAAAGTCCACAAACTTGGAATGAATCAGGCGTACCCCCTCACGCAGGCTTTCCAGGTCGCCTGACATCTCCATGGCCTGCAGACTACGGTCAAAATCATCCATGAGGGGCAGGATATTGCGCAGCACATCCTCACCAGCGGTCTGGATCAATTCGGATTTTTCCCGCAACGTCCGCTTGCGGTAATTGTCAAATTCAGCCGCCAGCCTGAGATAGCGGTCCTGCGACTCGGCTAGTTGAAGCATCAGAGTGGCCTTTTCGGCCTCCAGGGCAACACAAGGGTCCAAGGTCACAGCTGGCTCCCCGGAGACAGTGGCAGAAGGCTCCGCTCCGGGCTGAGCCGCAGTATCCTGAACGGTTTCAGCAGTGTCTGTTTCAATATTTTTTTTCTTTCTGGACATGATCAGTAGGCTTTGAATTGCCCATCGTCCCGCAAAAAATCTGCCACAGGCAGATTCAGGACAATTTGACAGCAAAAGAAAGAATTTACCGGACAGAACGATAGAAGGCACAAACCGATGTCAGGCCACAACGCACACAGGCGGGTTTGCGGGCGGTACAAACATAGCGGCCGTGGAGAATAAGCCAGTGATGCGCCTTGCCATGAAGATGGGCTGGAAACCCGGCAACCAGCTGTTGCTCGGCCTCCAAAGGGGTCCGTGCATTCCGGGTAAGCCCGATGCGGGCCGACACCCGGAACACATGGGTATCCACCGCAATAGCCGGTTTCCCGAAAGCAACTGAAACCACCACATTGGCAGTTTTGCGTCCCACCCCGGGGAGCCTCATCAGATCCTCCACCTGGTCCGGAACCACGCCCGAAAAATCAGACATCAGCATCCGGGCCATACCAGTAAGATGTCTGGATTTGCTTGCCGGATAGGAGCAACTCCGAATCACGGACAGCACTGCTTCCGGGGAAGCTTCCGCCAGCACTTCGGCCGTGGGGTACTGCTCAAAAAAAGCCGGGGTGATCCTATTCACCCTCTTATCTGTACACTGGGCCGAAAGAATCACAGCCACCAGCAATTCATATGGGGTACGGTAATGCAGTTCGGTTTCTGCAACGGGCATATGTTGCTGAAAATATCTGGTAACATATTGAAAAAGAGCATTTTGAGTCATTGCATTGTGTATATGCCAAGGATGGTACGGGTTTGGGCTGTGACTTTGAACCGGTCATCTATCCGCTGACCGATAATCCAAACGATTTTCTGTCCGGAAATCAGCAGCCATTGCTGCTCTTTGTCCACCAGAGAAAGTTTTTGGTTGATAAAGAAATCACTCACCTTCACCAGTTCCTTCATCCCCAGGGGAACGAAATAATCTCCCTTATGCCAGCGCCTCATCAGGAGTGGGTACTCCAGCAGAGCGGCATCCAGCTGAGCCACCGAAGCGTCTCTGACCGGGACAAAAGGCTCCGGGCAAGGCATCTGCCTCAATTCCAAAGCCACCGGAAAGGATATCTTGTCCTGTCCCTGCTCAATATAGTAGCGGCCCTCTTCACGGGGCTGTAGCGGATGAATCACCAGATGCTCCCTGTCGCGGACCAAACGGTGGGATTTGCTCAGAAATTGTTTGCCCGGAACGGATCGGCTCAGGGACGCCATGATATCATCCAACCCGGCAGAACCAAATCCATACGGTTTGATTATCTCGTAGAGTAGCGTACCGGGAGCAGGGGTTGCCAGCAAAGGAGCAATAGCCACCCGGACGGTTCCTGAATGATGCGTTACCAGCTCCTGCCGATACCGCTGAACCGCTTCGGCATACAGGGCATCTGCTTCGCCAAAACGCTTCATATTCCGGTCCATAGTAGCCCGAAAAGATGGAAACACTTCTTCACAACAGGGGATTAACTGATGCCTGATAAAGTTACGCTGATAGTCATCTTCAGCGTTGCTCGCATCCTCACGCCATTCCATCCGGTGTATCTGGGCATAGCCGGTGATCTCCGCCCGCGAGGCAAAGAGGAGTGGCCGGATGAGCCGGCCCTGAAGAGGAGCCATCCCGGTGAGCCCACGAATGCCCGTACCCCGCCCCAGATTGATCAGAAACGTTTCCAAAACATCATCCCGGTTATGCGCCACGGCCACACGGGTGTATCCATATTGATCGGCAAGCTCATAAAACCAGTCGTACCTGAGCCTCCGGGCGGCCATCTGGATGGAGATCCCCTGAGCCTCAGCTACCGACCGCGTATCAAAGTGCTGTACATGACACACGCAACCTGCTTCCGCTGCGGCCTGACGAACAAAGGCTTCATCTGCGTCAGCAGCTTCGCCCCGCAATCCGAAATGGCAATGGGCCACAGCCATAGAGACGCCTGCGGAGCGGAACAAATGAAACATACACATGGAGTCGATGCCCCCGCTGACCGCCAGGAGCACCCTGTCCTGGGCAGAGAAAAGCCTGTATTGGTTGCAAAAAGCAGCAAAACCGTCCTGCATGGCATCTGTATTGATGCTGCAAGGTACAAAAATGCGGCAACGCAGACTACATCAACTGCTCAATATTCCAGACAAAAGCCCGCAGGCCTTGCTGCGGGGCAGACTGGTCAATCCTGTGCAGCACCTCCAGAAGCCGCTCCACCTGCTGATCCTCAACCACAGCCAGCGTTGCCTGATTCTTGGCTGGCCAGGCATGGGAGCCAAAATGTGGCTCACCCTGATCTGAACCCCTGCCCTGAATATCCGTCCAGCGGGTGAATCCCCTGATTTTGAGGCGATCCAGCGCCATCTCCACCTGTTCGGTGTGGGCCTGATTGTAGACAATAAAAACCGATTTCATTGCGAGGTATTAAAGATTCAACGATTCAAATTCAGCAGTCAGCCGGCGCCGTTCCTTGCGGACACCCACACCACCAACAAAGGCATATGCCGTGGGGATGACGATCAGGGTAAGCACCGTGGAAACCGTGAGTCCCCCAATAATGGCAATACCCATGGGCTGCCAGGTGGAAGCACCCTCTCCTACCCCCAACGCCATGGGAATCATCCCGAGGATCGTGGTCAGGGAAGTCATCAGGATGGGACGCAACCTGGATTTACCACCGGAAACGACCGCCTTGATCACCCCATCACCCCGTTCGCGGTTCAAGTTGATAAAGTCAATAAGCACAATCCCGTTCTTGACCACAATGCCGACCAGCATCACCGAGCCAATCAGAGACATCATGTTCAATGGCTGACCTGTGATGTACAACGAAATAAGCACTCCGACAAAGGCAAAGGGAAGCGACAGCATGATGATAAAGGGCTGCGCAAAGGACTCAAACTGCGCCGCCATTACGATGTACACCAGTAAGATTACCAGGGCCAGCAACAGTCCCAGATCGGCAAACGATTCCTGCTGCTCTTCGTAGGACCCACCGATAGTAATACCGATGTCCGAGGGAATATCCACTTGCGCCACCCTTTCGCGGACGGCAGCCACCACCTTGTCAAGGGTGGCATCACCAGCCAGGATACCGGTAACTTTGACTATGCGTTCCCGGTCCTGACGGTCAATCCGGGGCGGGGAGAATCGTTCGACGACCTTTCCCAGTTCGCGGACCCGGATCCCCTGACCCTGAGGGGTGTATATCAAGATATTCTCTATGTCCGAGACCGATTCCCGGTATTTTCTGTCGTAGCGTACAATCAAATCATATTCATCCCCTTCCTCACGGTACTGAGTGGCTGTAAACCCGTTGATGCGGTTACGCACATACTGTGACGCCGTGTTGAGATTCAGGCCATGAAGAGCCAGCTTTTCCCGATCGAACTCCACCCGGTATTCCGGGCGATAATCTTCACGTGAGATGGTCAAATCCTGAAATCCGGGAATGTCTGCAAACTTATCCTTAAGTGTGCGGGCAATGCGGTCGGTTTCTTCAAAATCAAACCCAAATATTTCCACATCTACCGTGGTTCCTCCGCTGGTCATGGAACTGCCCCGGCTTCCCCCCGGGTCCACCTGGAATCGGTCCAGTTCAGGGAACGCTTCCAGGTCCAGACGCATCTGTTCGGAAATCTCGAATATATCCCGCTCACGTTCCTCAAAAGGAGTCATGCGCAGAGTGAAAGAAACAATATTGTCGCCGTTGGCCTGCATCATAGCGTAGGTATTGTCAGAGCCTGCCGTGCCCACCGAATAAGTAATTTTCTCTATCTCCGGATATTTTTCTTTCCACATATGGAATACCCGTTCCCCTATCTGTGCCGCAACTTCTTTTCGGGCGCTGATGGGCAGCCGAAGGCTTGCAGAAATCTGTCCATTATCGGATGAAGGGAAGAACCCGGTCCCAATTTGATTCACCAGGAACAGACTGGCACCGGTCAAACCAAGGGCACTCAGCAGCACAACCAAACGGTGCCGCACGGCCCAACTCAACGAAGCCTCATACGCATTGTCCAGCCTGTCCAGCATCCGTTCAATAGGGCCATAGACCACTTCAAAGAACCGGCTGCGTTTGTTCTCGCGCTTCATCAGCCAGGCACTCAGCATCGGGGTCAGCGACAAAGCACAGATGATCGACATCGTGATGATGATGGTCACCATCCAACCCAGAGGCCGGAAAAGAATGCCGGCCAAACCGGTGATCATGGTCAGGGGGAAGAATACAGCTATAATCGTCAGCGTAGCAGCCATCACAGCTACAGCAACTTCGTTGGTTCCATAAATGGCTGCTTCTCTGGGTTTGCTGCCCCGGTCAATATGGGTGGTGATGTTTTCCAGCACCACAATGGCATCGTCCACCACCATCCCGATGGCAATGGAAAGAGCACTGAGCGAGATGATATTGATGCTGGTTCCGGCAACCATCAGGTAGATAAAGGAGGCCACCAGGGATATCGGGATAGTCAGAATCACAATCAGCGTCGGACGCCACCGGCCAAGGAAGAAGAGCACCACGAACACTACAAAAACCGCCGCCAGGACAACTGTTTCGGTGAGACTGTTGATGCTGTTGACGATATTTTCCGAAGTGTCCATAATCACGCCCAGTTGCACATCCGGGGGCAGATTCTTCTGGATTTCGGGAAGTGCATCACGCACCTTGCGGGCAATCTCCACCGTATTGGCACCAGACTGTTTCTGGACGATAAGCCCGGCACCCCGTTCCCCATTGATATAGAAGTCCAGGGAACGCTCTTCAAGGGTATCCCGGACAATGGCTATATCCTTGAGGTACACCGGCCTGCCCTGATGGACGGAAACCACCAGGTCATTCAACTGCCGGCTGTCCGAGAATTCCCCTTCCACGCGCAACGCGTAGGTTTCTGAGCCTACATCAAAGGCCCCGGCGGGGGTGTTCCGGTTTTCCTGAGCAATCAGAGTTCCCAGTTGCTCGACTGATATCCCGTATGCTTCCATCTTGCGGGGGTCCATATTGACAGAGACCTCCCGGCGAGGGGCTCCGGATATGGATACCGACCCCACTCCGTTGATGCGGTTGAGCGGATTGGCCACCTTGTCGTCCAGAATCTGGTATAACCCCGACATACTTTCCCGGGCTTCGGCCGAAAGGATGACTACCGGAATCATGTCCATACTGAACTTAAAGATGACAGG
Organism: Bacteroidales bacterium UBA4181; assembly: GCA_002380425.1. Lineage (GTDB taxonomy): Bacteria > Bacteroidota > Bacteroidia > Bacteroidales > UBA4181 > UBA4181. The sequence goes on along the minus strand of DFUR01000045.1, from coordinate 32,844 downwards.
GTCCTCAGCGTCATCGGGAAGATAGGACTTAATCAGGTCAAGCTTGTCCCGGACATCATTGGTTGCCTCATCAATAGGGGTTCCCCAGTTGAACTCCAGAGTGATGATGGAGCTGTTGTTCTGCGAGACAGAAGTGAGTTTTTTGAGGTCACTTACGGTGTTGAGCGAGCCTTCGAGCGGGCGGGTGATGTTTTGCTCGATATCCTCGGCACTGGCTCCCTGATAAGAGGTCATCACCATGATGGTGTTGCTCTCAATATCCGGGAGTAAGTCCACCGGTAGGTTGGTGAGCGAGAAAAGTCCCATAACCACAATCCCGACAAAGATCAGGATGGTGGTTACCGGTTTCTTGACAGAAGCTTCGTATATTTTCATATCCTTGTCTGTTTGTTCATTATTTAATCACCTCGGCTTCAGCTCCGTCCACCAGACGGGAATGTCCGGAAACAACCACCTGTTCGGAGGCGAGAACTCCGGAGATTACCTCGTAACCCTCCTCATGACGGGGTCCAAGCGCCACTTTCCGGTAAGAAACTTTTCCATCTTTATAAACATACACATAACGATCCCCGGTGCCCGATTGTTTCACCACGGCCACATCTGGCACCAATACCCTTTCGGCCTGGCCAAACAGCAGAGACACCCGGGCAAACATCCCGGGACGAATTTTCATTCCGGCATTGGGGATGGACACTTCCACGCCAAAGGTCCGGGAAGCCGCATCAATGGTGGGATACACCAGGTGTACTCTTCCTTCAAATACCTCTCCGGGATAAATATCCAGACGCACCTCCACAGGCATGTTCCGTGTCACACGAGGGAAAAACTCCTCGGTAACATGAATCAGTGTTTTTAAGGGCTGTATCTGTTCCACGGTCAGCACCGGAGTTCCGGAATACATATCCCCGGCATCATAGTTCCGGGCTGTTATCACTCCGTTGATGGGACTCTTGAGCGCGATGTTGTTGCGCAGATTGGCAAAGGAAGCCTCCATTACGTCCAGATTGGTCCGGACCCTGTCCACCTCCTGCCTGCTGATTCCACCAGCCTGGAACAGGTTCAGGGTACGTTCATAATCCTTTCGCAGATTGTCCAGCTGCGCCTGTTGCTGGGTGAACTGGGAGTTTTCCATCCTCACCAGAGTCTGTCCCTGGGTCACACGGTCCCCCACCTCGACTAGTATCTGCTCAATGCGTACCTGCATCGCAGGAGAAATATGGTTCTTTTTAAAGGACTCTACCGTTCCGGTACATTCATACCGCTGTACAACCTGCCGGGAGGCAACGGTGTATAACTTCACTACAGGTTTTTTTTCGGGTGCCGCCTGTTCCTTGTCCTGAGTACATCCTGCCACTGCTACAAGAGCGGCCAGGATCAGGGTTGCCATTGTTGTCTTCATGGATATGTAATGATTATGGGTTCTGTTATTGCTCCTTGCCCGTCAGCAAATCGAAATCGGAACGGGCTTTGAGAAATTCAAATATGGATTGATGATAATTCAGTTTGGACTGAGTCAGGGCGACATCCGCATCGTTCAACTCCAGCATTGTGCCGATACCATTATGATACCGGGTTTGGGCAATATCATACGCTTTCCCGGCCTGACGCATTCCGTCCTTGTTGCTCTGCAACTGGTCCACAGCCTGCTGCATACGAATATGGGCCTGCCTGGCTTCAAGGCTCAGGCTCTGCTCTCTGTACTCCTTTTGCAGAGAGAGCTGATCCATGGCCAGTTTCACCTGCCGTTCCTTATGCTGGTTGGTCCAGCCGTTAAATATGGGCACACTCAGCGAAAGACCTACCGAAGGCGAATCGAGCCACTGATAGTGCTGTACTTTGAAGTCACTGTTCTGGGAAACCATAGCATAAGTACCCGTCGCATACAAGGAGGGCATTTTGTTTGTCTTGAGCAGGTCGAGTTGTGCATGAAGCTGCCGGGCCTGCATCCCCAATTGAGACAACTCCGCATTGCCCGAAAGATCTACCGGAAACTGGCGGTACTGAAGCATCTGCGGTTCATAGTCGGACAAATCTCCAAGAACCTGCAAGGGGGTCTGAAGGTCCAGGCCCAGGAGCAATCTGAGCTGCCATCCCGCCAAAGAAACATTATCCTGAGCCTGCAACACGGAGGGCCGGATATTGCTGACCTGTACTTCTGAACGAATCAGGTCATATTCTGCAGCCATACCCTGCTCATACCTTGCACGGGCATCACTCAGGTTCCGTTCCGCATTGGCCAGGCTCTTCTGCATCACCTCAAGCGCATTCTGCGCCATCATGAGTCCAAAAAACGCCTTCTCCACCTCGTTTTTCAGGGACAGACGCGACTTTCGGGCAGCCTCAAGGGCCATCTGGACTCCGACCTCCGACAAGGCAATACTCTTGTACAAACCCATGGAGAACAAGGGTGCCCTGAGTTGCACCGAGGCGGAGTAGCTATTGGTTGTACCCGCCATACGCCGGGCAATTACATCGGGAATCTCACCGGGATACTGATCACCCATAAAGATTTCAATCATGCTTCCCGACATAAACATGGGGCTGTCCTTCAGGTTTCTGGAAAAGGACCCGGAGGCGTTCAGGGTGGGAATGAGATTGCCCTTAGCCTCCTTGAGAAAATAATACTGCCGCTCCACCTCTTTCCCGGCAATCCTGACGACTGGATTCTCGGTCAAAGCCACTTGCACCGCTTCTTCCAGGGTAAGCCTGAGCGTATCCCGGGCCGACAACTGCCAGGAAACGCCCAACAGCAAGACCATAGTTAAATACTTCATCTGACGCATATCTGTATATAGTAATTAAGATTCATCATCCTGACCGGACACCCGATTTTGACGTCCATTGGGGTTCTGCTGCAAGTACCGGTCAATAATATCAATCCCTGCCGGAGTTGCAATTCCGCGAAGGGTATGTACAATGAGCACTTCGAGTATATCGGACAGCGAGAATTCCTCCAGCAGAAAGGAATGATGTTCGGGTGAGGACAACACATCATTCCGGTGGTGAAACAACAAAGCAACCAGACGGGGATTCACTGAAGGCATAAACAGGCCCTCGCGCTGGCCTTTGCAAATGAGACGCACCAGGGTACGAAAAGCCTCCTTGTGGTGTACAGTCATCACCTCCTCATACACCGCAGGGTGATATCTTCGCAATTCTTTGAAATAGGAAATATTGGTTCTTTTGAGTTCATCGGAGATAAAACGGTAGCAACGAAGGATTGCCGTGAGTATGTCGGGAGGCTCCCGGAAAAATTCAGCAAACTGACTATTCTGATCTTCAATTTGTTCCAACAAACAAGCCTGGACCAGATGATCCTTATCGGAAAAATGCTCATAAAGAGTCCGCTTTGAGATCCGCAGACTCGCAGCGATATCATCCATGGTCACGGTTCTCAGGCCGTGCATTCGAAACAGCCTGCGTGATTCGGTGATAATTCTCTGATGCAGCTCTGACATAGAAAAACTTTTAAAGTTTTCAAAGTTTTCAAAGTAAAACAAAGACTATGCCACAAATGGCGAGAATCAAGAGGAGCATGAAAAACCAACTTTATTTTGGCTGAGTGGCGTCCTCCCCTGGCAGGGTGGCATCGTCTTCGGGCAAAGTGGCATCAGAGACCACCGCTTCCCTTGGTATCCGGGTAAAAATATCCTCTCGCGTGCGGGGCCGGAGGCGCTCATACCACACAAAACCCGAAAGCAGCCGATCGGACTCAACCGGCAACTGTTCCATGGGATACACAATCCCCGAAGTAGCTCCGGTCATGGTAACCTCATCGAATTTGTCGTCCTCAAGCATGATTCTGACCCCATCAGAAGACCCTATATTGAGGCCAAAATACTCAGGGCCATCCTTGGCAAAATACACGAAGTTTGAGCCGTCATAGGCATTAATCCGGTACAGCTCCTGGTCCCCTCTGAAGAAACCAGATATATTCCTGGCTTTCAGCTGATTATAACCATACCCCGCCTCCTGGAAAATAACAAAGGCGGCTCTGACAAGGTTCAACCGGTGCACCTTGCGGTTCTGGAAAAGCAACTCAACCCGCTCGGCAGTCATCTGGCTGGAATCGGCCCACAACACAGGGTCATGATACATGCGGACTATCGAGTCAAGGGTTGAGAAGGCAATGGAATCGCACTTACCCTGCAGTCCCTGACTGAAGAAGCGCACATTGCGATATCCGCGAACCAGCCGAATGCTGGTCGTATCATCCGAAGGACGCCAAACAGGAGACTTGCCGCGCAGGGTATCAGGGACACCCGTGGCCGGGGCTGTCCGGGGGGAAACAGCAACCGAATCTCCTGATTCAGGGGTCAGTGGAGCAATAATATCCGAGAATAAAGTGTCCGCATGCAAATACAGGGAGTCCTTTTCTCCCAGCATGATCATTTGCGCCCGGTCGGTAACAAACCCCGACTGGGTAAAGCTATTGTAACGGCCGATATTCCCGGTGATGACTACCGGATTCTTCTCATCCTCAATGCGCACATTGCCCAACGCCTTACCCAGACCCTGAATTTTATCGAGGAACAGGGTGTCCGAGTAAATACGCGAGGTGCCGCTACGCAACCAGGCATTCCTGCGAAACAAAGCAACGGTATCCCGGGTATTATACCAGCCCCGTTCACAATAAACGGAATCGGCCGAAGGGATGGTAATAATCCGGGTGGGGCCAACAAACTCGGCCAGGGTGGTTGCCGAATTATACAAAAGGGTGTCGGTGAAAATTTTGTAGTCAGCCGAAAAGAGTTCCACTTTCCGGCGGAAGTAGAACTGGCTGTCATCACGATGGTAATGCCCCTGTTCGCTGGTCATGGTGCTGTTCTCGTTAACGATCTCAGCCCAGGACAGATAATAGCAAATATTGGCGTTCAGGTCATAATTCAGACGGTCTGTGCGCAGGGTGGCCAACTTGTCATCCAGAACAACATGCCCCCACAATTCGGCCCGTTTCTCATTGCCGCGGTACTGCATGTGATCGGCTGTGATCACAACGGAGTTCTCACCCTCAACCTTGGTGATGTACACATTGCCAAAAGCATCCATCACATTCTCCTCGTGAAACCACCAGGCACTGTCACAACGCATGATGACACCTTCGTGGGCGAACTCCACATCGCCGATGAGCCGGTAGGCATGGGAAGACACCGACTCAGAGAATTCCGTAGAGTTGGACCTGCGGATCTCAATCCGTCGGGTCTGGCTCTGCACCGGGAGAGGCAGACACCAAAGACAGACAAGCCACAGAAGAACTTGCGAGAGAAAACTAACAAATCTCATACTACTTCAACCACGCAGATTCCGAAAACGTACATCCGGAGAATGGTTCATTAATCCGGATATAGGTGTTTTTTATTTTTTCTCTGAGCCAGGCAGAATAGTGTTCCTGCCGTTTTTTGAGGGTAGTGAGCTGCAACAGATATTCATAATCCTGAGACAGATTGGCCCGGTGGGCTGGCCATTTCTTTTGCAGCTTAACAATCTTGAAAACCGCATTGCCCCGCTCATCAACCGTCTGGTAAGCCTTGGAGATTTCTCCTTCGCGCAGTTCACTGAGCACTCTTTGATCGTCCCCGATAAGCTCCGTCAATTCGAACCGGGTACCTCCCGTACCTGGATGTACCATAACCCCCCCGTTCATCCGGGTGTTTTCGTCATGAGAGAGATACCTCGCCCCATCAGCGAAAGAAAAGGAATCCCGTCGAATCATATCAGCAATACTGTCCAGACGAAGCAACACTTTCGTGACAGATTCAGCTTCAATCTTCGGCTTGCGGATAATATGCCGGACTTTCACCTGATCGCCTCTTTTCTCAATCAGCTGAATGATGTGAAGACCGAACTTGGACTCTATCACACGCGAAACGTCCCCAGGCTTTTTCAGGGTAAAGGCCGCACGGGCAAAGTCAGGATCCAGGCCTTCCTGCGCTCTGGAAATAAAGTCCAATTCTCCCCCGGTCTGGGTGGCCGCCGGCTCCTCTGAGTACAAAATGGCCAGGGTACGGAAGCTCTCCCCATTGAGAATCCGCTCACGAAAGCGCAGCAACTCCTGACGGGTCAGCGCAATCGCCTCATCTTTGTAGGGAGCATTCATCAGAATCTGGGCCCACTCCACCTGTTCCCCAATCTCAGGGATACTGTCCTTGGGCAGTTGATTGTAAAAATTGCGCACATCTACCGGAGCCACCTTTACATCCTTGATCACTGTGGACTGCATCTGCTCGGCAAGCAACTGTTCCCGGATACCCGGAAACCAGTCCTCACGCAATTGCAGAATGCTGCGGCCGGAAAGACGTACAATCTGCTCTTCAGAGCCATAATTCTGAAGCAGCATCCTGAGCCGGTTGTCAATGGCTCTTTGAACATCAGAGTTACTGACCACAATACTGTCAATGGCGGCTTGATTGGCCAGAAGTTTCTGCTCCATCATGCGTTCAAAGATGAGGCAACGGATATTCGGGTCCAAAGCTACCCCCTGTTGCTGCATCATCTGCTGCATATACTGCGTTTCAATATCGGACAGCTTCACGGAACTGGTACCCACAACTCCGGCTACCTGGTCCACCACATAGGGCTGGGCCTGAAGTGCTGAAACAGAACATACAAAAGCGATGGATGCAAGCACCCCTTTTAGACCACACCACCTGCGAACACTCTGGGACATATGCATGAAGAACATTTTATGGTTTATCATAAGGATAAATCTCAAATAGCTTTTTTTGAAGGGCATCCTGGTAGATATCCTGTTCCAGAGAGGTCAGCAGTTCCATCTTCCTTTTGTTCAGGATGACATCCCGAACCCGGGAACGAACCTGATTCAGAGGAGCAATCTCCCCGCTGTTCAAACGCTCCCGGACGTACACAAAATACCGGAATGCCGAATCGGACTGTTCTACCAGCCCTGGGGTCATAACAGCACCCCGCGGCCAAGGCTCAGGAAACTCGGCCTGAACAACCGGCAAAGCTACCCAATCATCGTCAAAATAATCATACTTGGAAGCAAAGGTATAACAATAATTGTCCAAATCACGGATATCCTTTTCATCAACTGAACCCATCCAGTTCCGCACCTGTTCGAATTTAGGAGCAGAGAGGGGCAGTTTGACAAACACACCCTTAATCAGGTCTTCGGCCTGTACAAAATTTGATTTGTTGGCTTCATAATAGGCCTCAAGATCCTGATCGCTCACAGCGGTATCAAGCTTGGCCTTCACCATGGATTCCTTGTACCTGAAGACAAGCAGAGAAGAACGGTAGGCTTCAATCTCCTTGGTGATACTCATCTGTTCCTCTGACAGATTCAACTCGGCCCTGTCCAGCAACAATTGCGTCTTGATCCAGTTCTCCACAAACAACTGTGCCAGGGCTGTACTGTCCTCCCGGGTTACCTTGTCCGGAAAAATGTGGGCCATTTCGTCAAAATAGAGGTACTTGTCGTTCACACGAGCCACCACCTGGCGTTCCTCAGAGGGAGCGCAGGAAAATAGTGTCAGGAAAAGAATCACGGGCAGGAGGCACCTGCGGAACTCGGAAAAGGAAATCATATACCGGCAGTCGGAAAAAATCGTGCCAAAGCCCATGGTCATATATTTATATTGTATCCGCTTTCAGGCACGATTCTTGCCTGTTTCAACAAAGGTAGGTATTTTATGAAGAATCCTGCCGGGAGGTCACTTTTTTTAAAAAAATGCACCACCTAAAAAGTTTGGCACGGTAATTGCAAGTTGTTAGGTGTAACAATAAAAATGACGATATTTAAACAGCATAGTAAAAAGTAGTTTTTCTCATAAGTTAGTAGTTGTAAATGTTAGTAATGTGATGAAAGAGCCGTTCGTGAGAACCGCTCTTTTCTTTTTTATACCACCCATCCTTCTCGTAATCAATATCCTGCCGGGAATGCCCGGCTCAGGGTATCTGCAGATATTTATGCCATTGCACGCTCAGACACCATTGGGGATGCTCCAGTACATATTGGATAACTTCATCGGTATTGGCACAAGAACAGGGTTGCAGGCTCCGGTACTGACAGGGGAAGTGTTCATAGGGCGAAAGGTCCTGCCCCGTATAAACAATCTTTAATTCATCAGCACGTTCGGGCAGCAGTGAATCCTTGGGGCTACAGGTAACCCAACTGACCTCCGGGGGCAAGGACAGCGTCCCGTTGGTTTCCACCTGCACAAAATACCCACGTGAACGTAATTCGTCCACAAAGGATGTATCCAGCTGAAGCGAAGGCTCTCCCCCGGTCAGGACCAGATGTCTGGCGGGAAACTGCTCGAGAGCTTGCAGAATCTGAGCATCTTCCATCTGCACATAAGCAGCATGATCGGTGTCACAATATGTGCACTGCAGATTACACCCGGAGAAGCGCACAAAAACGGCAGGCGTTCCCGCAAAAAAGCCTTCCCCCTGGATGGAGTAAAAAATTTCGTTAATCCTTTTCATAGGTAGCTGTATTCCCTTCGGACTCCTGCACGTCCACCCGGTAACACGAGGGTATCTGATCACATATCCAGCGGGCCATATTTTCGGCAGTGGGGTTGAAATCCAGCACATCATTCAAATGTGCGTGATCCAGACGGGAATGTATCTTGTGCTTGATGTCCGAGAAATCCTCTACCATGCCGTCCTCGTTAAGGCTTGAAGCAGCACAGTATATGGTTACGATCCAGTTGTGGCCGTGGGGCCGGGAACACTTGCTCTCCCTGCTCAGGACCAGATGATGCGAGGCAGATATCTCCAGACGCTTAGAAATCCGGTACATAGCGTGATTTTTCGGCGAAGTTAATCAAAAGGTGTGAACATTCCGCACCCAACGCGTGGGATCCCAGGGCAGCATGGCATTGATGAGCATAATGCCACGGGCAGACAAAGCATCAGCAACCAGCAGAGGACGCTCCCTGATTAGCCCGCTCCTGAGCAGAAAAGCGCGCATGGTCCCGGGCAGCATGGGGGTGTCAGGCGTGTACACACAACCGTCTTCATGCAGCAGCAACACATTGGCAAAAGAGGTGTCCGTGAGGCATCCATTGCGGACCATCAGGATATCCGCCGTATCTTCGGCATCCTCCACGTCCCAAAGACAGAGGTCACGCAATTTCTCGATGGCAGTACGGTCCTGAAACTTGAAGGCATAATCAATCTCAGAAGCATCTGCAAGATATAAGGTCCGGATCGTGCGGGACTGGTAGGGCGTGTACACCGGGATCCCCGGAGAACGGCCATATTCCAGCCGGCATCTCCACAGGCCACCGTCATAGGATGGCGGAATACTCAGCAGTTGGTCCAAAGAAGGCAGCAGGCGACGGCCATAGAAGTGTTTCTGTGTAGCCTCAACCCGGGCTTCATGATAGGCAAGATTCCGGAAACATCCCTGGTCAAGGGCAATGGTCTCAAAAAACGGGAACATAGATTTTTTCTTTTAGTTCCTGATATTCGCGCAACACATCCGATTGGGCAGTTATCCCGCCTCCGCTTTTGTACACCCAGCCCTGAGGGGTATGTTCCATAAACCGTATCATCACAGCACTGTCCAGCCGGCAACCGTCAAAGACCCCCATGACGCCAGTGTAGTATCCCCTTTTGTAGCCTTCGGCTTCCTCAATAATCTCCACCGTCTTGTCCTTTGGGGCTCCCGTGACAGACCCTGCAGGCAGGAGTGCCTGAAAAATACAGCCCAAACGGGCGGCAAAATCTCCGCCAAGCTCGCCTCGGATCTCTGAACTCACCTGGAGCAGGGTGCGCTGCTGCGTCCTGACTTGCTCCACATACCTGAGCCGCTCAACACGAACCTGCCGGGCGACCTTGCTCAGGTCATTCCGGATAAGGTCCACAATCGTATAATGTTCCGCAGTTTCTTTGGGATCGGACAACAACACCTGCTGTGCATCTGGGATAGCCACATCTATGGTACCCTTCATGGGAAAGGAGTGAATGGATCCACCAGCCTCAATGCGTACAAAACATTCCGGAGAAAACACCAGAAAACGCCCGGGAACCCACAACTTGTATGGAGCCCGGGACCTGAGAAAGATATCGGCCGGAGCAAGATTGGTTTCCACATGAGATGGCTGGGTATAATTCACCAGATAGGAATTGCCCTGCTTCAGATGGTCCATCACCTTCACAAAGCCTTTCCTGTAGGCCTCATAGGGGACAGACCGGACATGAAATAAGGGTTCACCAACCCGTTCCGCAGGGGGCGGATTTCGCTCATACCCCCCCATTGAAAAATACACCGGACAAGCATCTGATAACGGATATATCAGGGGTTCCTGCAAGAGGTAATCCAACACAAACAGAAAAGGTTCGCGATCCTTTCCCAGGCGGTTCATCCGCCTCACCCACCTGGGCTCTGACCTCATTTCCACAATCTAAGACTGTTAGCGACAACACTGACACTGCTTAATGCCATGGCGGCTCCGGCCATCATGGGATGCAACAAGAATCCGTTGACCGGATAGAGAACCCCCGCAGCCACAGGGATGGCCACCACATTATAAACAAAGGCCCAGAAGAGATTCTGGCGAATGGTCCGGACGGTCTGACGGGACAGCCGGATGGTGTCAGCAACCCGGTTCAGATCTGAGGAAAGAATGGTCACCTGAGCCACATCCAAAGCCACATCCGAACCTCGGCCCATAGCCACGCTCAGCTGAGCCTGAGCCAAAGCAGCACCATCGTTGATTCCGTCCCCCACCATCGCCACAACCTTACCCTGAGCCTGCAAGGCACGAATAAACTCCACTTTCTGACCAGGCAAAGCCCCGGCCCGGAACACCTCAATCCCCAACTGCCGGGCCACCGCACGGGCTGTGGCTTCGCCATCCCCGGTGAGCATATACACCGAAAGACCCATATCCTGCAACACTCTGACTGCCGAACGGGCTGATTCCCGGATTCTGTCGGAGACTGATATCACGGCCAACGCCCTGGCATCCCCAACAAACCAAATCACGATGCGAGCCTGCTGCTCCCACTGTTCGGCCATCCTGGCCAGATTCCCGGGCATCTCCACTTTATGTTCTTCGAGCCAGCGTCGGCTCCCCACAAAATAGTGCACCCCATGGTACACTGCTTCCACACCGCAACCGGTGATACTTGAGAATGAACTCAGAGATATCCCGGAGAAAGGCTCTTCCGAACGTGTTGCTGAAACTGAGTCCAGCCAGGACACCACAGATGCCGCCAATGGATGCTCCGAACGCTGTTCCATGGCATACAAAACGGACTCGGCAAGGGGATCAGAACTTGCCCACACCACCTCCTGGACTTCAGGCCTTCCCTCGGTCAGGGTCCCGGTTTTGTCAAAAGCTACAGCATTCACGCGCACTGCCTGTTCCAAACTCTCGGCATCCTTGATTAGAATACCCATTCCTGCCCCCTTGCCCATTCCTACCATGATGGCCGTAGGGGTGGCCAATCCCAGGGCACAGGGACAAGCAATAATCAGAACCGTAACCAGGGACAGAATACCCCGGGTAAAACCGTCATCCCCTCCCAGTAGCAGCCAGACAAGGAACGACAACACCGCAAAAGCCATTACGGCCGGCACAAAACGGGCTGCAATCCGGTCCACCAGTTTCTGCACAGGAGCCTTACTTCCTTGTGCGGTCTGGATGGTACGGATCATCTGAGCCAGTAAGGTTTCACTACCCACCTTCTCAGCCTGAAAAGCAAAGCTCCCCTTTTGATTGATGGTTCCGGCATAGACGATACACCCCGGTTCCTTCAGGGCCGGGACTGGTTCTCCGTTCATCATGCTCTCGTCCACATAGGACTGTCCGTCCAGCACCCGTCCGTCCACCGGAATGCGATTCCCGGGTTTGACCCACAGTCTGTCACCAGGTTGAACGGCATCCAACGGGCGTTCAACGAGCCCTCCTGCATCATCCTGCATCCAGACGGTCTCGGGTTGAAGGTTCATCAGCCTCCGAATGGCCCCTGAAGTCTTCCCCTTGGCCCGTTCCTCGAGCAACCGGCCCAGCAGGATAAACGCAATAACGACCGCAGCAGCTTCAAAATACACATGAGGCTGCAATCCCCTCTGTAACCAGAAGGAAGGATAGAGAGTATTGAATACGCTGAAGATATAAGCAACTCCGGTACTCAGAGCCACCAGAGTGTCCATATTGGCAGAGCCGTGACGTGCCTGCTTCCATCCGTTGACAAAGAATGAGCGTCCAAAAACCAGCAATACCGGTGTAGCAAGAGCCCACATCACCCAGGAAGCATGGGGCAGGTCCATCAGGAACATCCCGACAACCAACAGGGGTAGCGAGAACAGCGAGGCTCCCAGAACCTGGGTTTTAAGCTGACGCATCCGTTTTCGGTGCTGCTCCTCCAAAACATCCTCCCCCGCCCCGTCTCTGGGGATAACCAGGTCGTACCCCGCCGCCAGTACACAGGCCCTGAGTCGGTCCAGACTGGTCTGTTCCGGACGAAATGTCAGCGAGACCACGGAGCTGGCAAAATTCACCGAGGCCTGCACCACACCTGGTTGACGGGCCAGAAGCGATTCTACCTTGATGGCGCAGGAGGCACAACCCATATTCAGCACGGGAAGATGCTCCTCCTGAATACTTTTTTGTGCCAGGAACTCCAATGTTGGTACAGACTGAATCATAATCATTATTTTTGCCTACCGGAGGATCCCGCAAGATTTGAGCCAGAAAGACAGCCGGAGTATTGCCCGGAATTCAAAGTATGATTGCATCCATTACATTTATTGACTTTTATCAAATTTCTGACAGGTATTGTTTTGTAGTTTTGCGTTTTTCTATTCGGGGTCATGCATAGTTCGTCACATATCCACGCCAACCGGCTCAGGGAGTTGTTCCGGGAACTGGAGTTTATTTACCCTGACTACAAGAAACACTTTCGGCTCGAGAAATTTGGCAAAGGGTCCTTCCTGTTGCAGGAAGGCACAGTGTGCAATCATTTCTGGATTGTCGAGCAGGGCATCTTACGCTGTTTCCACCGCAGAGATACCAGTGAGGTAGTCACTTACTTCTGGTTTCCTGAAGACTTCGTATTCTCTACGCGAAGCTATCTTTTGCAGGAGCCCTGCAGGGATAACATTCAGGCTCTGTCGGACATAACCGTGTATGCCGTAAGCCGTAAGGATTTTGAGGAGCTATGCAGTAAATTTCCCATCATCAGGGATATCCGTGACGTCATGGTGGAAATGCATACCATGTGGCTCGAAGAAAGGCTCTTGTCGATGCAATGCTGTTCGGCAAGCGAGCGTTATATGCAGTTGCTTGAGGAAGAACCTCAGTTGATCCAGCAGATTCCGCTCACCCATATTGCCTCGTATCTGGGCATCACCATCGAAACCCTGAGCCGCATCAGAAACAAATGGAGCAAACGTACTACCGCAAAATGAAAACCAGAATGACGAGCCTGATCCTGACCCTCTTCATGGGTCTGCTCTCTGTTCAGGCTCAACAAAAACACACCGTCAGCGGAACTGTGCGGGACGGAAAGAGCGGAGAAGTCCTTTCCGGAGCTTATGTTTTTGTCGAAGCGGCTCCGGGCAATGGAACTGTTTCCAATGAATATGGATTTTATTCCCTCACCCTCCCCGCCGGGGACTATCGGCTGGCCATCCAGTACATGGGCTATGAACTCCGTATTCTGGACATTTCCCTCAGGGGCCCGGTTGCGCTCCCCATTGAGTTACAACCGTCATCGGTCCAGCTGGCAGCCGTTGAAGTCACCCCGGTCACTCAGGTGTTGTCCTCGCCTCAGGCCGGACTTGAGCCGCTGGCCATCCGGGAACTCAACAAAATCCCTGTCCTGCTGGGAGAAAAGGACCTGATCAAAACCTTGCAGCTCCTCCCCGGGATAAAATCTGCCGGGGAAGGAAGCAGTGGGTTTTACGTACGCGGGGGGGGGCGGACCAAAACCTGATTCTGCTGGATGAAGCCCCGGTGTACAATGCGGCCCATCTGCTGGGATTCTTTTCAACCTTCAACTCCGATGCAATCCGGGACCTCACCTTGTACAAGGGTGGGATGCCGGCACAATACGGGGGGCGGCTGTCTTCGGTGATGGACCTGAGAATGAACGAGGGAAACAACCAGCATATGGGGGTTACCGGAAGCCTCGGCCTGATATCGAGCAAACTCAGCCTGGAAGGCCCTATTCAAAAAGACCGGTCCTCCTTCTTCCTGTCCGCCAGGAGAACGTATGCAGATATGTTTCTCAAGCTCTCCAGCGACGAAGGCATCCGGAACAACACGCTTTATTTTTATGACATCAATGCCAAGGCCAATTATATCCTTTCTCCCACGAACAAAGTTTTTTTCTCTCTGTACTCCGGCCGGGACAATATGGGCGTGCGGGATTTGTTTGGCATGGCCTGGGGTAACACCACCGCAACCCTGCGCTGGAACCATGTGCTCAATGCGCGCTTCTTCAGCAATACTTCGTTCATTCTCAGCAAATACAATTACAGAGTCTCTCTCGACCTGGAAGACACCCGGGTGAGCATCCGCTCCATCATTCAGGACTGGAATCTCAAGCAGGAGTTTCAGTATTATCACAACCCGGGAAGCACCTTCAGGTTTGGGTTCCATTCAGTGTATCACACCCTGACCCCGGGTCAGATTCGCTCATCTGACCCCGAAAGCATCCATCCCAAGGACTTTCAGAAACGCCGGGCATGGGAGAATGCTCTGTACGCTTCCCACACCCTGAAGGTTTCTCCTTCGGTGAATGTGATTTATGGGATGAGGCTCTCTGCTTTCAGCATCCTGGGAGGAAGTGACTATTATCAGTTGAACGGCTCCCGGGAGGTAACCGGCACCCTTTCGTACCCTAAAGGATCATTCATCAAGACCTACTTCCGCCCGGAACCGAGGCTATCTGCAAACCTGAGACTTTCTGAGTATTCCTCCCTGAAGACCTCCTTTGCCCGAAACATCCAGAACCTGCATCTGCTGTCCAACTCCACCCTGTCTTCTCCCACAGACCGCTGGATTCCAAGTTCGGAGTATATCAAGCCCGAAATTTCCGACCAGATTACCCTGGGCTATTTCCGTTCCTTGCATGAGGGGGACCTCGAACTGAGTGCTGAAGCCTACTACAAGGATATGCAACACCAGATTGACTACAAGGACGGCGCCGACCCCGTTGGAAAAGAAATTGTGGAAACAGAGCTGCTCTTTGGGGAAGGCCGCGCCTACGGGCTGGAATTCTGCCTCAAAAAACCAGCGGGCCGGCTCAGTGGCTGGATTGGATACACTTTGTCGCGCACCGAAAAACGCATTGAGGGCATCAACCAAAACCGGTGGTATCCGGCTCGTCAGGACCACACCCACGACATCTCGGTGGTTGCGATGTGGGACCTCAACGAACGTTGGTCTTTCTCTGCCTCATGGGTATTTCTCACAGGCCAGGCGGTTACTTTTCCCAGTGGCAAGTACGTGGTGGACGACCAAACAGTGTTCTACTACACCGAAAGAAACGGATACCGTTCCCAGCCCTACCACCGTCTGGACCTGGGAGCTACCTGTCAGCTTACCCGGGGTCAACGCTTCCGTTCAGAACTCTCCATCAGCCTCTACAATGCCTATGGACGGGCCAATCCCTTCATGATTGTGTTCCGTGACAGCAAGACGCTTCCAGGGCAGACCGAAGCAGTGAAGTATTCGCTGTTCAGGATGGTCCCCTCGGTCTCCTATAACTTCAAATTCTGATTTATGCACCGCGCCTCTCTGCTCTTTTGGATCTTCCTGCTACCCGTGCTGCCCGCATGCGAGGAAGTGATCCATGTGGACCTGAACCAGGCAGCTCCCCGGCTGGTGATTGAAGGCATTGTCACCGATGCCGGCGACCGTGCCGTGGTGTATCTGTCTCAAACCCGTAGTTTCACCGAGGAGACTGGTTTTACCGGAGTCTCTGGAGCCAACATTTATATCTCCGAAAATCAGTCTGAACCTGTGCTGTTGACCGAAACCGCTCCCGGGGTGTACCAGAGCCCGACACCCATGGGCGCACCGGGAAATACGTATTCCCTGAGGGTGGAAACTCAGAGCGAGATCTATACAGCCACCTCTGCCATGCCGCTGAAAATCCCCGCCGACAGTCTGTACTTCAGGAAGGAAGTCTTTCCGGGACAAAGTTACATCCTGCCATACATTGCCTTCCGAGATCCGGGCGGACAAACTGATTACTACCGCTTCAGGCTGCTGGTGAACGGTACTTTTCTCCGCAGGGTGGATGTTTATGACGACGAATACACCGACGGACTGGCCGTCCAGGAAGGACTATTCTATCTGGGCGATGAGGACAATGCGGACCCGGCGGACGACGATGGCCTCCTGCCCGGAGACGAGGTCACAGTGGAAATGCAATGCATCGACTACGGAGTGTACCGCTATTTTTTCACCCTCAGGCAAACCCTGGAGCAATCGGCAGTGTCGCCGGCTAACCCGGAAAGCAACATCAGCGGAGGCGCCCTGGGCTATTTCAATGCATGCACCACCCAACAAATCACCCGAACAGTACCCAACCTTCCATAGACCCTGATAAAGCTCATGAAAACAAGATTGATTCTATGCTCCATCCTCATCAGCAGCACCATATTCCTCACCGGAGCCTTTGCCGGGGAACCTGCACGGTTCTCCCTGAATGAAGCCCGCGCATACGCCATGCAACACTCATACATCCTGCGCAATGCCGCGCTGGATGTACAAAAAGCTCAGAAGAAAGTTTGGGAAACCATTGCTTCCGGGCTCCCGCAAGTGAGTGGCTCGGCCAACTACACCAACTTCCTGGATCTTTCGGTGTCCCTGATACCCGGAGAATTCTTTGGCGGAGAACCCGGAACCTATATGCCGGTGAAATTTGGACAGGACTTCAACGCTGACTATGGCTTTACAGTAGACCAGCTCATCTTTGACGGCTCCTACATCGTAGGGGTCGGCGCCGCCAAAACGTACATCACTATGGCCACGCTCACCCGTGAGAAATCAGAGATTGAGACCCGGAACGCGGTATCCCAGGCCTACTATATGGCCCTGATTGCTCAGGAAAACCGAAAGGTCATGCAGGAAAATCTGGATAACGCCCGGACCCTTCACCGGGACGCCCTTGCCTTGTACCAGAACGGCCTCACCGAAGAGCAGGATGCCGACCAGATGAAGCTGATGGTGCAGAGCGCCGAGAATGAAGTGCTGCGTACCGAGAGAGAAATCCGCGTTTCTATGATGGTTCTGAAGTATGCCATGGGGGTGCCTGTTGAGGAAGATATCGTGCTGACAGAACCTCTGGACGGGCTCATCGGACAGCATCGCACCGCGCCCGTTGCCGCTTGGGACGATCCTCTGTCGGCACACATCGACAAACGGCTTATTGACACCCAGACGCAACTCACCCGCAAGGCGCTGAACCTTGAGAAAGCAGCCTTCCTGCCCAAACTGACCGGATTTATGAACTGGTCCAAGACCGCCTACGGAAATGATGCCAATCTCTTTGCCAGCGGCGTGGACTGGTACAAATCCTCCCTGTGGGGTCTCAAGCTCACGGTGCCCGTTTTTTCCTCGGGAATGAGGCTTTCCAGACTGCAACAGGCACGGATGGATGTGGAAAAGGCTGAGAACGACCGGAAACTTCTGGACCAGACCCTTCGCAAGGATTATCTGACGGCTGTATCCGATCTGGAGAATTCTCTGACTCAGTACAAGAATGCTGAAGACAATAAGGCTCTGGCCGCAAAAATTCTGGACAAAACTACCATCAAATACAACCACGGACTGAGCAGCAGCACCGAATTGGCTCAAACCGAATCCCAATATGTCAGTGCCCAGCGTTCCTGGGTTCAGGCTGTGATGGAGCTGCTGAATGCCCGGCTGAATTATGAAAAATCTATCGGAATCCTTTAAAATCAAGTATATGAAAATCAGAAATATCCTTCCATCCTTAATGCTTCTGCCCATCGCCGCATCCCTCCTGCTTGGATCCTGTGACGGCACCCCAGGAGATGATTTGGCTGCCAAACGAAGCGAACTGGCAGACTACAAAAAGCAGATGAGTGCATTGAAACTCAAAATAGATGCTCTGGAAAAAGAACTCGACAGCCTCGATACAGGGCCGGTAATCCCAGTAGTTACCTCCGTGGTACAACCGGAGGTGTTTGAACATTATGTTGAAGTCACCGGGAAGGTTGAGGCTGACGAAGCCCTCGATGTCAGTCCTGAAAGCAGCGGGAAGATCACCCGGATTCTGGTTCGCGAAGGGGAACGGGTTCGAAAGGGGGACTTGCTGGCCACCCTGAATACCGACATATTGCGGCGCAGCATTGAGGAGGCCGAGATCAGCCTGGAGCTGGCCCGCACCACATATGAACGCCAGAAGAATCTGTGGGATCAGCACATCGGTTCTGAAATGCAGTTTCTGCAGGCCCGTTCGAATATGGAGTCATTGGAACGCAGAGTGGAAAGCCTGAGGGCCCAACTCGATCAGGCACGTGTTGTAGCACCAGTGGCGGGAACTCTGGATGCCCTCTACCAAAAAGAAGGAGAGATGGCCGGACCGCAGATTCCCTTTGCCCGGATTGTGAATGTGGCACAACTGAAAATCTACGGCGACATCTCGGAATCCCTACTGGCAAAAGTGCACCGCGGAGACCGCGTAACGGTCGATTTTCCTGCCTTGCAGAAACAAATCCAGGCACCCATTGCCCTGATCGGGAACTATATTGATCCCGCCAACCGCACCTTCAGGATCCGGATGAACATCCAGAACCCCGATGGAAGTATCAAGCCCAATATGGTGGCCATTCTGCGTGTCAGGGACTACCATGCAGCCAAAGCTCTGGTAGTGAACTCCCTGCTGGTAAAACGGGATTTCCGGGGGGCCTACCTGTACATCGCCGAAGGGGCTGACAGCACCCAGATTGCCCGAAAATCATACGTCACCCCTGGTATGACAAACAACAACCGGACTGAAATTCTGGAAGGGCTCACTCCGGGTTCTCGAGTGATTACAGAAGGATTTGACCAGGTGTCCGATGGCACCCAAATCCGGTTGTAAGGCCGCCTGAAACTTGTTTTACCGATAAAACCAACCATTGTGAACTACACTGAACAGGAAGAGAAAGAAAACAGGGAGCACATCCACCGTTCCTTTGCGCCCACACTGTTGGCGCTCAAGAATAAAATCACGGTCTATCTGTTGTCCGGGCTGCTGGTTTTTTTTGGACTATACTCCTACAACCAGATGCCCCGGGAGTTGTTCCCGGAAATCGTGGTACCTTATGTGATCATCCAGACAGTCTATCCGGGAAACTCCCCCGAGGACATTGAGAACTTCATCACCCGACCCATTGAGCAAGAACTCAAAGGGCTTCAGGGGCTGAAGAAGGTTTCATCTGCCTCCTATCAGGACATCAGCATCATCATCGCGGAGTTCAACACCACGGTCCCGGTCAAAACTGCCCTTCAGGACACCAAGGACAGGGTGGACAAGGCGCAATCTGAACTGCCCAACGATCTGGAGCGGGATCCGGTGGTTCAGGACCTGGACTTTGCAGAGTTTCCCATCATGAACATCAACCTCACGGGAGAGTTCAGCATGCGCGAGCTCAAAAGATATGCCGAGATACTCCAGGATGAACTGGAAGGCCTCAACGAGATCTCCGAGGCGACGATCCGCGGGGTGGACGAACGGGAAATTCAGATCAATGTGGATCCCTACAGATTGGAGGCCAGTGGACTGGAATTTGAAGACATTGCCCAGGCGGTCCGGATGGAGAACCTTACCATGGGAGCCGGGGAGTTTACTGCCGATGAAACCCGCCGGATCATCCGGACTGCCGCCGATTACACCGATGTGACACAAATTGCCAACACCATTGTCAAGGTGAACCATGGCAAGGCTGTGTATCTCAGAGATGTTGCGACTGTTGTAGATGGCTATAAAGAACGCTCCACCATTTCACGTCTGGACAACCAGCCCGTGGTGACCCTTTCCATCACCAAGAAGAGCGGGCAGAACATCCTCTCGGCTACAGACAAGATCCATCAGACCATCGCAGACCAGAAAGCCCGGGGGTACCTGCCCGAACAACTAGACGTGCGGATTACCGATGACTATTCTCATTACATCCGGGAGCAGATCGTGAGCCTCGAAAACAGCATTATTCTGGGAATGATTCTGGTAGTGTTCGTGCTTTTCCTGTTCCTGGGGTTCCGCAATGCACTGTTCACCGGCCTGGCCATCCCCATGTCCATGTTTCTCTCCTTTGTGATTCTGCGGCAGATGGGAATAACCCTGAACAATATGGTGCTGTTCAGCCTCATCCTGGCACTCGGGATGCTGGTGGACAACTCCATTGTGGCCGTGGAGAATGTATGCCGGCTGTTCGGACGGGGCTACTCTGCCCATAACGCCACGTGGCGCGGAATCAGCGAGATAGCCTTTCCTATCATCTCCTCTACCCTGACTACTCTGGCGGCCTTCTTCCCGCTTTTGTTCTGGGACGGCATCATGGGGGCCTTCATGAAAATTCTGCCCCAGACCCTGATTATTGTGCTGGCATCCTCCCTGTTTGTGGCCCTGATTCTGACCCCACCCTTCATCGCCACCTTCATCCGGAATGAGGACATCACCCGGAGGGCCAATCTGAGGAAAACCCTGAAAAACGCAGGACTGCTTGTCCTGCTCTCTATTCCCTTCTATTGCCTCAAGGTATATTGGATGGGCAATATCCTCGCCACTGTCGCCCTGATCATCCTCCTGAACTACACGTTGCTTCGACCGCTTGCCCGCTGGTTTCAGACCCGTTTTCTGGTCTGGCTCGAGGACTTCTACGAGCATCGACTCCGTGCCGCCCTCACCGGCAGAGCCCCTGTTTGGTACTTTTTGGGTACCTCCCTTGTACTGTTTCTTTCCATCGCTGTTTTTTTTGGGAGCAACCCCACCATTCTGTTTTTCCCCGATAGTGATCCCCAGACGGTGTACGTGACCATGGAACTTCCCCTGGGCACATCGATTGACAAAACCGATGCAGTATCACTGAAAGTGGAGGATATTATCCGAAAAACTCTGGAGCCATATCAGTCTATCGTCAAGTCAGTAACCACCAGCGTAGGCAACGGAAAAAGCGGCATGTTCGAAAACAGTGCCAGTCCCAACAAATCCCTCACTTCTGTCTCTTTCGTAGAATACAAGCTTCGGGATGGTGTCAGCACCAACATGATCATGCAGGAACTATCCCGGAGCCTTTCTGGCTTTGTCGGAGCCAAAATTTATGTAGAAAAAGAGGAAGAAGGCCCCCCCACCGGGGCACCCGTCAGCATTGAAATCTCCGGGGATGAATTTGACCAGTTGCTGCAAATTTCCGGAGAGGTCAGTGCCATGATAGAACAGGACCGCGTTCCCGGGCTGGAAGGTCTGAATATGGATATTGATGTCAACCAACCTGAGATGCTGGTGAAGATTGACCGCCAGAAGGCCCGGCTCAACGAACTCTCCACCTCGGCCGTTGCTGTGGCATTGCGCAATGCACTCTACGGTTATGATGTGGGCAATTTCAAGGAGGGCGAAGACGAATACGACATCTTTGTGCGGCTGGACGAGCCCTACCGGAATGATGTCTCCACCCTGATGAACCAAAAGTTGCTCATCAATGACAACCTGATTCCCATCTCAGCGATTGCTTCGTTTGAGTATTCTACCACCTACGACAAAATCAACCGCATTGACCACAAGAGGGTCATCACCCTGACTTCCAACATACTGCCTGGGTTCAACGCCAATGCGGTCAACCAGCGGATTCGGGAGGTACTTGCAGACTTCCAGCCACCCAAGGGATATGAGTTGAACCTCACCGGAGAACAGGAAGAGCAGGCTGAGAGCAGCGCCTTTCTTTTTCAGGCATTGCTCATCGCACTTGCCCTGATTATCCTAATCATGGTCACCCAGTTCAATTCCATTATCAGGCCGCTGATTATTATGTCCACGGTGGTTTTCAGCACCATCGGAGTATTCCTGGGCCTAACTGCGTTCCACATGGAATTTGTGATTATCATGACCGGTATCGGGATTATCTCTCTGGCAGGCATCGTGGTGAACAACGGGATTGTGCTGGTGGACTACACCGATTTGCTGCGGCAACGCAGACGGGAGGAACTCGGACTTTCGGATAAAGCATTCCTGTCCGCTAAGGACGAGGTAAACGCCCTGGTGCAAGCCGGGAAGACGCGGCTCCGCCCGGTGTTGCTCACCGCCATCACTACTGTACTTGGCCTGGTTCCTCTGGCGATTGGGATCAACTTTGACTTTTTCTCCTTGTATGCCCGCTTTGATCCGGATTTTTCCATCGGAGGAGAGAATGTGGCCTTCTGGGGGCCCATGTCATGGACCGTTATTTTCGGCCTTACCTTTGCCACCTTCCTGACCCTGATTATGTCACCGGTGATGTACATGCTCACCATCAAGATTAATTACAAGGTCAAGAAACTACTGAAGATACTCCCCGAGGACAATCAGTAAGCATTCAGGGCCAAAATACGATATCTTTGCACCATGATCCGCTGTGCAGATATCCGTGAAATCCTGGCATCCGGTGTCCCGTTGATCGATGTGCGCGACCCTGGGGAGTATCTCTCGGGGCACATCCCCGGGGCGGTGAATGTGCCTTTGTTTTCCTGTCAGGAGCGGGCCCGGATCGGTACGGTGTATAAACAGGTATCCCCGGAGGCTGCCATCGCCCTTGGGTACAAATTGGTTCAGCCCAAGTTGAGGGGCTTCACGGAACAGGCCAGGGTCGTTGCTCCCTCCGGCGTTGTTGCAGTACACTGCTGGAGGGGCGGCATGCGCAGCGAAGCCTTTGCCAGCCATCTGCACCAAAATGGCTTTCAGCAGGTTCTGCGCCTGTCCGGGGGCTACAAGTCCTATCGGAGGCATGTCCTCGACACATTTGAGCAACCATGGTCTCTGAAGGTGCTGGGTGGATACACGGGCAGTGGAAAGACCCGGATCATACAGGCGATGCGCCATAGGGGAGTGCAAGCTCTGGACCTTGAGGACATCGGCAAACACAGGGGCTCGGCCTTCGGAGGATTAGCGTCAGAGGCTCAACCCACCACCGAGCAATTTGAAAACAACCTGCATCTGGAACTCAGCAAAATGGATCCAGAGAAACCCATCTGGATGGAAGATGAGAGCCACAACATCGGAGGGGTCAATATCCCGATGTCTTTGTTCCGGCAAATGCAGTCTTCTCCCCTGTATTTCATGGATATTCCCAGAGACGAAAGAGCCATGTATCTGGTTTCAGAATACGGAAAAACCGATCCCTCACGGCTGGCTGAGGGATTGCAGAAAATCTCAAAACGGCTCGGAGGACTTCGATTCCAAAAGGCCTTGGAACACCTTCGTCAGGGCAATATGTACGAGGTTGCCCTGCTTACTCTGGAATACTACGATAAATGCTATGCCCGTGGCCTCAGTTTCAGGGAACCCGGCCTGGTCCGCATGGTTCCGCACCCTCGGGTGGATACCCCCTCGGCCACTGAAATGCTGCTTACCCAATATGCCTGACATGAACAACATCAAGCTCACGCAATTCAGCCATGGCGCCGGCTGCGGTTGCAAGATATCCCCGGCCGTCCTGAGTACCATCCTCAGAAGCCAGCTTCCGGCGATGGAGTGTCCGAAGCTTTTGGTGGGCAATGAAAGCCGGGACGATGCCGCCGTGTACGACATCGGAGGAGGACGCGCTGTAATCAGTACCACGGACTTCTTTATGCCCATCGTGGATGACCCTTTCAGCTTCGGACGCATTGCAGCAGTCAATGCTATCAGCGATATCTATGCCATGGGAGGCACTCCCCTGATGGCCATTGCCATTCTGGGGTGGCCTCTGGATAAACTTGCCCCCGAAATCGCTGCCACTGTGGTAGAAGGAGGCAGATACGCCTGTGGGCAAGCAGGGATTCCCCTGGCTGGGGGGCACAGCATTGACAGCCCGGAACCCATCTTCGGGCTGGCAGTAACTGGAATCATCGAAACCCGGCACCTCATGAAGAACAACACAGCTACTCCCGGTTCCCGGTTGTACCTCACCAAGCCCCTGGGCGTGGGCATCCTGACCACGGCTCAAAAAAGAGGGATTCTTGCTCCGGAACATCAACAAACCGCTCCGGATTCTATGTGTACGCTCAACCTTCTGGGACCGGAACTGGCAAAAATTGAGGGGGTAACAGCCATGACCGATGTCACCGGTTTCGGCCTGTTGGGCCATCTGTCTGAGGTATGCGAAGGCAGCGGGGTCTCGGCCGAGATTGAATGGAGCAAGATTCCACAGTTTCCCGAGGCCTCCGTGTACCTGGAACACGGTTGTGTTCCAGGTGGCACACACCGAAACTGGGACAGCTATGGCGCAAACATTGAATTAGGAGACAGGCAACAGAGACTCCTGCTTTGTGACCCACAAACCAGTGGTGGACTACTGGTAGCCGTGGAACAAAAAGCAGTCCCCGCGGTTGAAGCAATGCTTCTTTCGCGAGGACTACCCACGGATTCCATCGGAATCCTGATTCCCAAACAAAAACCACTCATCCGGGTACGCTAACCCGGCATAGTTACCGAATCAGCATCTGGGCCATCCAGGCACACTGTACCGTCCACTGACGGTCCTGCTTGCGCATCAGCACATAATACCCGGTAGTAGGGTTCCCGGAATGCCCCACATACAGAAGTGCCTGTGTCTGTTGTGTATCATATCCGGGGATGGAGAAAGCAAGATAACCCGAAGAATACACCGTCAAGGGAGCTTCTTCTCCCAACCTGTTCCGGAGTTCAACTTCAGACACCACATTCAGATACGGCACCATAATCCTGTCCCGAACTTGCCGGGGCTTGGAATTCTTGTGAAGCAGATCGTTCCACAAAGGCCGGATGCTCTGTCCTACATCCTGCAAAAGACCTGCAGGCACTGGGTCCCCTCCTGCAGGGAAAGAGGTCCTGTCCAGTACAGACCGCTCACTCAGAGCATCTTCAAAGTAAGGAGGAAGCGCACTGTTTGCCTGAGCCTTCCACGACATAAAACCAGCATACACCTCATAATCCTCCGCGGACACTTCATCAGGAGGTAAGGAGGCATCCCGCAAAGTCCCAAGCAATGCATTCCCGGATGTCGATGATTTAAAAGAGGAAAGAACAGCCTCGAAGGTCGGCAGCACCCTGTTAAAATGCGCGGCCGGTGCATCCAGCCACAATACAAAGAAACCGTCCTTTTCAGGAAGCACCACCCATCGTTTGCGGGCCTTCACTCGTTCATCCATTCCGGGAAGCGAGCGTTCCGAGGCATCTTCGATCACGATGTAGGAGCGCCCCCCAACCTGAAGTTGCAGCCGGTCGCCCCGGAGGGGAGCCTCCGGGGACGGGTGCTGCAGATCATAAACATAACGTTCTGCGGTTCGGGATGGCGCGGCATAATAGTCTGCGCCCAAAGCTAAATACCCCAATCCCTCATATCCAGGGGCATATGCCTTAAGAAAATAGCTACGCACAGAGGCCAGATAATCATCCTCGGACAATTCCCAACCCGCTGGCAAGCTGATGGAGAAAAACCCGGCGGAGGGACTGAACCGGTTGAGTTGTTCCATAGGTCTGGATTGTGCCACACACAGGGCCCAGGGAACAAAGCAAAGCAGAAGAAAGCAGCGAAGCAGAAGGTTCGGTTTCATGTCTGTTATTCTAAACCATCCACGATAAGGTCTCTCGGATAACTGATGACAAAACGGAGGGGAAGAGTTTGTTTGGCACCGGGAGCCAGGCTTACCTCCCAGGTAATGATGCCGTCCTCAGCCACCTGAGCATCTTTACCAGCAGGAGCTTCGGTGGTCACTTTGATTTTCTCATTGCGTGAGACGGGGAACTGATCCTGAACACGCAACAACAAGGGGCGGGACTTGGCATTGGTCAGGTCAATGGTGTACTCATAGGACACAGTGATGTCCCGTGACAAAACTCCGGTGTACTGGGTGTCTTTTTTCTTGAGTTTCCGTTCAATCTTCACAGACTCGTCGACTCCAAAGGGGATCTCCAGTCCGCCAGCAGCCACAATGGTTTCATCAAGCGTGGCACTGCCCAGTAGTTTTTGCTGCACAAAGTAATTCATGGTTCCGGGCAACAGCGGGAAGGCAAAAGGATTGGCCATTTTGGCCTTCATAAACACATTCTGTGCCTTCCGGGGGATGGCAAAGAATGAAAACTCTGCCCGACCAGAAGCCGAAGCCAGCACTACTTTGTGGGGTTCTCCGTCGGCCGGAATCGAAGTCTTTCCGGGCAAAACAAAGCTGAAGGAAGTGGTCTCTTCCACCACCGAAGGGGTATTGGCAAAGAATTCATCTACCGGGGAGGGTATCTCGGCAAAAGCAACGTTCATCCTTACCTCATCCATGCTTTCATAGGCACTCTTGGCTCTGCTCACAGGGCGTGGTGTGTACACGTCCAGATACCAGCCTGACAACTCAGGGATCGTCTCCATAACATAGGGGCGCGAGGTGGAGATAGTCACATCGGTTTTGTCCCAGTCTTCACCAGTATTCTGCCAGACCGAGGCATAGTAGGTAAGGTCTATTCCCGAACGGGCTTCATCGGCACGGGCATCGTACTGGGGGGCCCAGCCCACTTGTGAAGCAATGTAGGAAACCGTTAGCGATGCCGAGGGAACATCAGCCGGAGCCAGCACCCTGAGGGTGATGACCTTGGTCACCGACAACTTTCTGCGCAGGGTCCCCAGCTCCGCATTCAGGGCTGCCCTTTCTTTATTGAGTTCCGCCAGACGGGACTGCACCGAGCCCAACCTGGTGAAGTTCTGATTGAGCGTCTTCTCCAGAAAACTCAGAAATGACTCCATCTCCAAAGTACTCACCTTCTGCCCCTGTGCAAAAGGAACCGTCTTTTTGAGATACTCATTGGCGCTACGGATGGACTCCACTTTGTCCGACTCGTTACGAATCTGATTCTCGACCACTTCCAGACGATCCCGGAGGGCTTTGACCTCAGCAGGTTCAGAAGTGTTAAGATGTGTCGTATCCACCTTTACCTCGGTGATGACCAAATCGGAACGTCCAGCGAAACCGGCCTGTACAGAGCGGTCCGTCAGATAGCGGGACAGTCCGGGAACCTGAATCAGGTTTTCTCCCCGTTTGACCGGGACAGTAGCCTCACGGGTAATCAGAGCCCGATCGGGGTACACGACCACATTCTTAATGGGAAAGACCGGGGCAGATGATGATGACTGTGCCCATAAAACCGGGACAGAGGCGAACGCAAGAGCCCCCCACGTTACTACACGAAAAAAAACACTTGTCTTCATAGTCAGCAAATTAGATAAATTTAGGAAATCATGATCCGGGATTTTCTTCCTGCCAGGAAATAGATCACTGGCCCGGCCAGCGGCAGGAAGATCACTGCCAGCCAGAGCCCTTTGGAAGCTCCTTTAAAATCGTGACGCAGAATATCAATGAGAGAAACCAGGAAAAAAACCACTACAAGCAGTAACAGAACCAGTACTGACAACGAACCGGGAATAAAGGCGGGGGCTCCTGCTGAACCCATATCCACATAATCCCAGGAAGGTCCGGTCAACGCCTGCTGAACCAGGCGGGGCTGCAGATACTGACGTTCCATCAACTCCGGCTCTACGGCCACACCGTCACGCATCAGCAACAAGTGCTCCGCACCATGTTCCGAGGCATTGTAAAAGCCTTCAGGGGTCACCACCAACCACTCCTGGTCAGAAAACACCACCATACGGGCGGCCTCTTTCCATGTGGTCAGGCTCCAGAACCGGATGGTGCCATCCTGACTGCAACTGAATGCTCTGGGTCCTTCTCCGGGCACTCCGGAAGAAAGCCCGCAGAACCCCAGAGCCCGAACCTCAGCTGTGTGTCCCTGAAAGGAATACAGTTCCTTTCCGTAGGCCACATCGAGCACATGCAATTCCTCATCATCGGACCATATCAGATATCTGTTGTCCGCAGAAAGAGCCATCCTCTTCATGTAGTGATACCGCACCACACTCGTTCCGACAGGGCTGGTATAGGCATAATCAGCATAGACCCTATGCACCACGTTGTCCACGCCCTCACGCATCTCAATCTTCATCTTACCTTCTCCCCCTCCCGGAGAGACCAGCAGAATATGTTCCCCGTCCTGACTCAACAAACCCTTGGTATTCTCCAGGGTGAGCAACAGAGCTCGTGAGGAGCGGTCCCAGACCTTAAGCTGGTCCCGCTGGTCCACGGTCAGAATGAAGCGGTCATTCACCTGAACCGAGGCCACCGGTACTTCGTGGGCATCGGGAATGCTCAGAATCAGGGCCGCATTGGCAACCGCAGACAAATAAACATCGTTATCGGCCGCCCAAACAAATTCTTCTTCGTCAGGACTGAGGGCCATGGCAGAGACCCAGCTTCCGCTCCCGGGAATATAATAAACACCTGCAGGTTCTTTTGAATAGGAGTCCCAGACCATCACTGCAGTTGCCTGCTGCTCACCACTCCACCCTCCGGTGATGGTCTGCAGGCCTCCGGAGGTGACCAGCATGACATCCACCTCAATCGGGCTGGAACGATGATGTTCTCTGGCGGCCCCAGAAAGGAACCATTCATCCATGATGCCATCACTGCGGGCAGACACCAGAACAGAACCGTCTGAGCTTACAGCAGCCGTTTCCACTTGCGCAACCACACTCCCGGGTTCAACCAGGGGTTTTCCGGATGCTTTCCACAAAGAAACAGCTCCATTGTCCGCTCCGGTGGCGATGGTCTGTCCGTCAGGGCTGAAGGCGGCTGCCCGGATCCATCCCGCAGGAATGTTCGTCATCCTGATTTTCTTATTCCGGGACAGGTCCCACAACACCAGATGCTGGTAGCCGCCAACAACCAGACGGGATCCGTCCGGACTGAAGGCAATAGTTGCAGATTCCGCCACGGGCAGGGTTTCACGGATGGTCCCACTGGCAATATCCCAGCAAACAGGAGATTGGTCGTAAGAACCCGAAACCAGAAGGGATCCATCGGGGGAAACTGCCAGAGAGAAAATGATCTCACTGTGTCCTGAGAATGAACGGGTAACCTGCCCGGTGGACACATTCCACATCCGGATTATCTTATCGTCCCCGGCAGAAAAAAGAGACGCACCGTCGGGGCTAAAAACAATCTTACGTACCCAGCCCTGACCTCCTTTGAGGGTATCCAACAGGGCACCGGACTGTGTGTCCCAGAGGTATATGTAATCTCCCGAGGCCGCGGCCACTACACGATCGTCCGGGCTGACAGCCACAGAGAAAATCATATACTCGGCTCCTTCATAACACCGAACCGGGGTTCCCTGTGACACATCCCACATCCGGACGTTACACCCGTAACTCTCATCCCCTGTGACCAGAAAACGTCCGTCACGAGTGAAACAAACGGCCGAGACCCGGTCGCGAAACACAGAGAAACGCCTGATTTCTTGCAAAGTCGAAGCATCACGGAGAATCACGACCCTGTCTGCCCCTGCCGAGGCAATAAACCGACCGTCATAACTGAATGCCAACTCATTGACCAAATCTGTATGCCCCGTCTGAAGCTCAACCCGGAAAGATTGCGCAAGAGATTCCGGAGCATGGGGCACAATGGGGGGCGTGTATGCCAGGTCCCACCAGGAAAGGGTTGGTTCTTCAGTATCCTCTGATACAAAGGCTTCAGCGTACGGGGCGGGGACATAATCCGGTTCTTCTGGTTCCGTATAGGAGTATGAGGGCTCAGGAGCAGGCTCAGGGGCTGAAACCTGAACTGGGGCCGGGGCTGGGGCAGACACCGATGCCACCTCGGGGACGACAGGACCGGCCGGCAAGGGCAAGGCCAAACCCGTCACATCCGAACGGACACACTTGCAGTGGGTTTGTTCAAACACCGAGCGGGACTTACGGTAGGTCTCACAATCCGACAGGGTTAAGAAGCTGCCCCGCAGGGTTTTCCCGCCGAGACCCATCACCTGATCGGCCTCACGATCATACTGAATCTGCCATTTCCCGGACTGAGCATACCCCACTCCCGAAAGAAGGCAACAACCCGCCAGAAGCAGGCACCAGCGACATAGGACAACACGAACATTCTTCATCGCAACCATCTTTATTTATCAAGTTTTTTCAGCGCCGCGGACACCTTGGACACATCCGTTCCGGCAGGAACCAGGTCCAGATACTTCCGGTAGAATGTGGCTGCCTCCCCGGAACGGCCCAGCGTTTGTTGCATGTATTGATCCAGAATTCCTGAATACAGATAAAGTTCAGGCCA
This sequence comes from Bacteroidales bacterium UBA4181, assembly GCA_002380425.1. Classification (GTDB taxonomy): domain Bacteria; phylum Bacteroidota; class Bacteroidia; order Bacteroidales; family UBA4181; genus UBA4181. Next base: position 2,530 of record DFUR01000045.1, on the reverse strand, counting down.
CTCCTGAGCACCGTAAGCATCCGCCAGCACCCGCATACTCTTGCACATTTGGGACGCTTCTTCAATATCCTGAAGGGACTCGGCCGCGTCTATCTGTTTACGAATGACTTCGAGCAGACGCTTCATAATCCATGGATAAGTCCGAGGCTCATGAAAAGCGGCTGTAGAAAGCAACAGTTCATCATGGCGAAGCAGAATAGGCAGCAGGAAATTGGGTTCCAATTCCTCAAACAAAGCCTTGTTGGCAATCACCGGCTCCTCATCCTCTCTGAGACGGGCCCCGGCGGCACGGAGTAAACGGGCCACCTCCATACGATACTGAACTCCGGGACGATCCCCCGCAACAGCTGCTGCATGAATCCCCGTCATAACAGGGTACAACACACTTGGCGAAAGCGTCGCGTCGAACGATCCTCCTGTGACCAGGATACCCAGTTCCCGTCCATGACGCAACAAACTGGAAACTACATCGGGCATTGGACGGTCATCCAGATAGGAGCGGAATTCTGCAAGTTCACTGCCCCGGGTAAAACGCACCCCAGAAGAGAGGAGAAACTCTAGCATTGGCAGATCCATCTGACCGTAACTGAGTGCGAAACGCAACGGGCTGGTCCCATCTTCAAGCGGAAGATTGGGATTGGCCCCGGCATCCAGCAGAAACTTCAGCCAGGCTTTGTTCATCCCGGTCATTGCGGATGCGACGGGGGTGAAACCCCGGTTATTCCGGATATTCACATCTGCACCCCCGGCAATCAACAAGCGGGCTTTCTCAAAAGTGTAATCGGGATTTCCCAGGAACCAGTCACAAAGAAATAAGGCCGTCTCCCCCATTTGATCCTTTTGATTCACCTTGGCTCCGTGCTGTATCAGCAAACGGACATCTTCAGGACTTCCTTCAGCAGCAGCGACATGCAACAGATAGGGGAATACCCCCCCCTGTCTGGGCACATTCGGATCCAACCCATTGACAAGCAGCTCGGCAAGTAATTCGGTGTCCTGATGCGCCAGAGCATCAAAACCATTCACCTCTCCGTACACAGAGAATCGTCCTTCAGTAAGGAATACCCCGTCCCAGAGCAACTCAACCCGGTACGTTCCAGGATACAGATTTCCCTGCCACAACTCCCCCAGAGGGAACATCATAGATTTGGACTGTACTCCCGGTGTCAGCACACAGGTTTGGGAAGCCGACCTCACCGAATGGTCTCCCCGAAACCACTGTGCTGAAACTGTGTGCGTACCGGACATCCCAGCCGTAATTGCACTGAGTTCCAGTTGACAGGCTATATAGTACGTAGCTCCACGATCAAAAGCTTCGGCATACTCGCTGCCCTTGTAGTCGGGGGGGGCATAGGGAAAGAAGCGGGTCTGCGCCCGGGGCACAGTCAGGGAGTCGGGCCAGGCCATGCGTTCCGGATCGGGGTTCAGGGCACGTATTCCCGACAAATGCTCCAAAGCAAGCACCCCGAGGCTCTCAGGAAACATCAGATAGAGGGTGTCTGCCCGAAGACTGGGGACCACCCACTGACCAGAATAAAACTCAAAAGTTCCCCGGGGCCCTGCATAGCCCATATCCCAAAGTGAACTGTAGATCAGACCTGCCTGGGGGCTGTACAATAAATGGTCAATCTGGTCACAGGGACACACCGCATAACGGGATACCCTGCCGTCCGAAAGCGAAACCCGCAACACAAGATTCTCAAGAGCAACGAAGCACTGCTGATCATCCCCTGACACCGCAGTAACCTCTGCCTCTGATGAGAACACCTTTTGATAGCCCGACAAGACTCTTGAAAGAGTATCTCCGTGACGAACGGTTCTGGGCTGGAGCAAATACACTTCATAAAGCGCGGAACTGTGATTGAACCCGAAAAAATAAAGACAATCACCGGAACCTGCAGCAAGAGTACACCCAGGAAAAGGCAGTGCGGCCACAGGCTGAAAGGGCACAATGGGAAATCCCCTTTCGTCCGAAACCATTCTGTCCTCTGCAAGAGCCAGCCCGAATTCGGCCTCGGTTGACAGGTACAAGGCCCCGTTATCCATCGAAGCCATAGAAGTAAAGGGCTGAGACAGCCTATACTGATATTGCCTGACAGGATGAAGGACATACAAACCGGAGTGTCCGATCAAGGGAGCACCCTCCGGATCTACCCCCAAATAGAACACGGCATTCCGTCGGGAAACAGAGTCCACAACCGCTTCGCTCTGCGGGGGCACTATCCAGTGAGAGGTCACGGCAGCCTGCTTAGGAAGCACCAGAGTCACCCCCCGGAACAATTCAGGTGTACCTTCCTGAGCCCGGAGGCTCAGGGCAGCAAACAATCCCAGGCACAACCATATCCCTTTAGTCGTCATCTTCATTGAGCAAAAAATGAACCCCCACCTTCCGGGCCAGGGAACCGTCCCCTGCTGCCTTCATGCTGTACGTTTCCGTATCCAGAGTACCCCCTCCCATCTGGGACATAAACAAATTGGTCTGACGCAGAAATTCATCATAGGACTTGGCCGTCACTGAACCATAAAAACG
>DFUR01000029.1 GCA_002380425.1 Bacteroidales bacterium UBA4181 | reverse complement strand
AAGGCTTTGATTGGCAATGGATGGCGGGAATCTGGAAAATTCCGACTCCGGAACTCCGGAGAACGATAGTGTATGCCGATTATGGTGTGGTCAGATGAGCGCGCAGGCTTTCGGCAAGCCCCGAGATTTCTGCATCATTGGGGTTGATCTCAAGGTATTTTTCGTAATAGGAAAGTCCCATTTCTGTCTGGTTGGTCAATACTGCACAAGAACCCAGGTATTTGTATGCAGATAGCTTGGGTTTGTTGGGAAGATTCTCCAGGGTGAGCAGTTGTTCGTATAGCGGCCGAGCCTCCATAACCTCATACTTGGGGTCAAGCAGAGCCTTGGCGGAGGCTTGCCAGAACAGCCCGTGATATGTCCCCGGGGATAACTCCGAAAGCACAAGGCCCAGACTATCGCATCGGTTTGCCCACATACGGTACCGTGCGGAATCTTCGGGGGTGCCCCGGAGTAACCGGTTGTAGGATGCGTAATAACAGTCTTCTGCCCAGTAATAATGCTGGGCAGCAGTTGGACGTATGCCCATGTCCGTGCTCCTTCGGTACCATTGGTCAGCGGTTTCGTAGAGTTTGCGGTTGTGGATGGAATCCATCATTTCGGCGAAGATCACCAGGCTGTTGTCGGGAGTGTCTGCGCGAAGCATGGCCTTTCCGTACTCTTCCCATGCCGGGAGTGTGTTACCGGTTCCCAGAAGCAGACGGGCATGGTAGATGTGGTCGGTATCCAGAATCTGGGAGGAATCGGCGGAGGCAAAGAACTTTTCTATGGTGGATACACCCTCGCTGAATTCTCCCCGGTACTGGTGGGCGTAGGCCTTTAGTCTGAGGGCTGATGGGTTCTCAGGGTTCATTCCCAATACTTGGTCAAAAACAGGAAGTGCCTGGTCTATTCTTTTGTCAAAAAACAAGGCGGCAGCGTACAAGGCCTTGGTTTCTACAGGGCACTCACCCAGACTTTGCAGCCTTTGGTAGTCTTCAATCACCCGGGTGTAGTCCTGCATTCGATAGTGGATTTCCATGGACATGCGCAGGGTGGGCAGATGCAGGGAGTCAGCTTCGAAAGCTAGATCGAGTGACTCAATAGCACGTTCATAGAGCCGGCCCTGGAAATAGACCTGAGCTATTCCGTAGAGAGCCTGTATGTTTCCAGGGGCTACATCCAGAGCCGCCATGTAGGTGGTCAGGGCATCATTGCCTTTTTTCTGCCGGATGTACATTTCGGCACCTACCAGATACGTTGCAGGTTCCTTGTTGTCTGTGGCAAGAGCCGTGTTGAGCCAGGAGCGAACTTTTTCGTATGCGGGAACCGGCAGATACAGGTAGGCCCGGGCAATGTATGCCTGGGTGCGTGCCAGAGCCGGGTTCTGCCGGTAACTGTTGGCCTGGGTGAACAGGGCTTCGGCTTCCGCCGGGGCGGTAGGAAGCAGCGTATGCCCCAGTCCGGTAAGGCATCCCCAATGGTTTGCGTCAAGCTTAAGCCCTTCCCGGAAGTACCAGGCTGCTGAGTCGGCCCGACCGTTGCGGAGCTGGAATTCTCCCATCAGGAAATTTCCAGGGGCAGTGTGCAGCAGAGATTTGGCCATGGCGCGAAACTCGGGAATGCGTCCGCGGACGAGTTCCGTTTCGGCGGCCGCTGCTGCAACCTCCTGGGTGCGTGCTTCAGCAGCGGACATTCTTGCCTGGGATTGTGCTCCGGCATGGAGAGAAGTGAGGTGCATCAAGATGATGCCGGTCATAACAAATAATTGGGTTCTCATGGTTTCACGGGCCAATAAATGATGTATCGGGAATCATGGATTCGGTAGAAGGGGATTAGTTCCCTGTTCTTGTCTCCAGAGGGGGAAAAGAGCGTTCCGGCCGAGAATGTCATAGGTTTCCCGGGTACAGGTCGGATGTATGCGGGAACTTCTTCCAGAGGAGCCTGAAGTGCCGGGATTTCGGTAAGCGGTATCCGGAGACCGGAGGCAATATGGCTGTTACGCCCGTCATCGGCGTACAGTCCCTGCATGGCAGAGGTGTCGGCAGGAGCTGCCAGCACGATGGGGCCGCGCAGGATGGCCGCATACCCGGATTTGTCCGGAAGTAACTCAGTGGTGGTGTTCATGGGCAGGGTAAGGGTGATGAGGTCTCCGGACTTCCAGGTGCGGGTGATGGGGACATACGATCCGGGTGCGGTTGGGATGGCCCACTTTCGGCCATTGACTCGTATCTCCATGGCTCTCTGGGATACCCATCCGGGATATCGGATCTGGAGAGTCAGCACTGAAGGGCGTTCCAGTGTCATGGAAATGCGGACAGTTTCCTCATCAGGGAAGCGGGTTTGCTGGGTGAGTACCATGCCTTGCTCCTTCCATTCCAGACGGGAGGGGATAAACAGGTTAATATACAGATCCTGTCCTTTGTGGGCGTAAATCAATTCACCGTAGCGGGCGTGGTTTTCCATGCCAGAACCTACGCAACACCAAAAGCTCTGCTGGGACTGAGAATACACCCGGTAGTGGCCGGGACGCATGGGGGTGAAGTACACAAAGCCCCCCTTGACGGGATGTTGTGAGGAGAGGATATGGTTGTACAGTGCGCGTTCGTAATAGGCCATATATTTTTCAAGTCCTTCGGATGCGAACAGCATACCTGACAGGCGCAGCATGTTATAGGTATTGCAGGTTTCCGGGCCTTGCTCGCTGGAGATCATCGTGGAGAAGTCCGTAGATGGATGAAAATGTTCGCGGACGCTGTTGCCTCCAATGACGCAGGTACGGGTATTGACCACATTGTCCCAGAAATAGAGGGCGGCAGCGTGGTAGTGGGCATCCCCCCCCAGAGAGGCAATGCGTTCAAATCCAATGACCTTGGGAATCTGTGTGTTGGCGTGCATTCCGTTAAGCCGGTCTTCCTTTCGGGAAAGAGGGTCGAGCAGCGATTGGTGGGAGAACTTTTCGGCCAGAGTTAGATATTTGGAATCTCCGGTGATGGCAGCAGCGTCGGCAAATACCTCATTGAGTCCCCCGTGTTCTGAACGCAGCATGTTTTGAATTTGCTGCTCTGTGAGCCCGGAGGTCACTCCGAGCATCCAGTCGCAATACTGAAGGAACATATCCAGCGCCAGTTTGCTCCCGGTGTACCTGTATGCATCGCGCAATCCGGCGTATGTCTTGTGAATGTTGTACAGAGGTACCCATTTCGTGTTCAGGGCAAAGGCCTCCGGTTCAATCTTCCCGCTGGCAATTTCTTCCCACAGTGCCTTGCTTCCGGGGACCCCACCGATATATCCGTTGCCATGGCTGGCCTGACACCTTCGAAGTTCATCGAGCATATAGGCCAGACGTTCTCTTATTTGTTCATTCCCAGTGGATGCGTACATCAGCGAAAGGGCTGAGAGGTAGTGCCCTCCGATATGTCCGTCCAGGCCAGTGTTCTCCCAGTTGGGGTAGTTCTCGGCTTTGGGTTTCAGTCCGGCCTCTCTGAGGAAGGGTGCCAGCAAACGGTCAGGGTTCAGGGACAGGATATAGTTCAGGTCGGTTTGCTCGGCGGTTTTGAAATCTCCCCCGAGAATCCGAATGGACTGAAGGGGAAACGTTTCGATACGTCCGGGCTGTGCTGCGCGGACAGCGAGCGTCATGGAAAGTATGAAAGCAATAGCAAGAATTCTCATTGTATTTGGTTTTGGTCGTTATTTCAAGGGGCACTCAAGAATAACAAGAATCCCCAAAACTTCCAAATAATTGGATGGTTTTAGCAATCAAAGGTTTAGCGTTCGCCAAAAAAAACGTACATTTAGGGATTGTTTACTAACGTTATGCTATTTGTATGAACTCCCATTGGAATGTTTCCCGTTACCTGGTTTCCCGGCTGCATGAGCTGGGAATTACGAATATTTTTGGTGTCCCTGGCGATTATGTGCTGGATTTTCTCGATGAGGTTGTGGCCAGCCCTGTTCGTTGGGTAGGTACTTGTAATGAATTGAATGCCGGCTATGCAGCCGATGGGTATGCCCGTTTGAAAGGGGCAGGTGCTGCAGTAGTAACATACGGGGTGGGAGGTTTGAGTATTCTGAACGCTGTTGCCGGGGCCTTTGCCGAGCAGGTCCCCCTGATTGTAATCAGTGGAGCCCCTGCCAATCGCCGGCGTGAATCGGGCGCGATGGTGCACCATCTGATTTCTGATTACTATCTGCAGTTGGATGTGTATAAGAAAATGACAACAGATGCCGCCATTCTGACCGACCCTGATACCGCTCCCGCCGAAATTGACCGGGTTCTGGGCAATTGTATCTCCCGAAAACTCCCGGTATATCTGGAACTTCCCTGCGATGTGGCTTTGATGCCCTGCGCTGCACCCGGTGCCTGGCATTGTGCAGCAAAGGCTGCTTCGGATCCTGATAGTTTGCAGGAGTGTCTGGCTGAAGTTGCTTCGAAGGTGAATGCAGCACGAAGCCCGCTGATTCTGGCCGGAGTGGAATTGCTCCGGATGGGTTTGGGGGCGCAAACGCTCCGCCTGGTGGAGACAACCGAGATACCTTTTTCAACCATGCTCAGCAGCAAGGCCATTCTGCCCGAACTGCATCCTCAGTTTGCGGGGATATATCAGGGGGGGTGGAGCCGGGAGGCCGTCCGCCGGCAGGTGGAAGAGTCCGATTGTCTGCTGTCTCTGGGGGTCTGGATTACGGACCTGGATACCGGAATGTTCAGCATCCATTTGGACAGCCGCCGGATGATCAATGCTGGAAACGGGCGGGTGAGTGTGGGGAATCACTACTATCCGCGCATTCAGCTTGAGGACTTTATCGAAGGCCTTACCCGGATTATTGAGCCCCGTGACTATGCTTCCTCCCATCCGGCCGAGGCCTTTCACCCCCGGAAGAAGTTCGTTCCTGATGCAGAAGCCACTTTGTCGGCTACCCGTCTTTACGAGTGTATCAACGCTTGCCTGGACGACCAGATGGTGCTGCTTGCCGAGCCAGGTGATTCCTTCTGTGCCGCTCCGGAGTTTCATATTGAGGAAGCGGATAATTTCATTGTGCAGAGTTATTATTGTTCCATCGGTTTTTGTACGCCTGCTGCGCTCGGGGTTGCGCTGGCCTGTCCAGGCAAAAGGCCTTTTGTGCTGACTGGGGATGGTGCCTTCCAGATGACCGTTCAGGAGGTGTCCACTCTGATTCGGGAGCGTTGCCCGGCTGTTATCTGCCTGGTCAACAACGATGGCTATCTCATTGAGCGAGTGCTGCATGAGGATGGACCCTATAATGACATCCAGATGTGGAATTACGCCAGCCTCTCCAGTCTGTTCCGGGGAGATGATTTTGTGTGTGGAATGAAGGTTTCCACCGAGGGAGCATTAGCCGAGGCCATAAGGGTAGCGAAGAAGGAAACGAACAAGCTGGTGGTGATTGAGGCCTGTCTCCCCAACCGGGACTACTCCCTTGGGCTGCAACGGCTGGGAGAGGCTTTCAGAAAGAAAACCTAAACCATTAATAATAAACCTATGGAATCGACAGGCAAGGGATTTTTTAGCTTTTTTGGAGGGAGCAAGCAACGGGGACCGGATGCTGCCTCTCTGATTGCATCGGGCCGCTCAAAAGTTGCTCTGGGGGATCATCAGGGTGCCCTTGCAGATTATGAGCAGGCTATCAGTTTGGATGCAAAGAATTTTAAGGCCTATGCCTTGAGAGGCCTCTCACGGGCTGCTTTGGGAGCCTACCGTGAAGCCATCCAGGATTACGAAAAAGCTTTGGAGCTGAATCCTAAGGTGGCACGCAACTTCTACAAGGAGCGCGGGGAGGCCCGGGCACATCTTGAAGATTTTGAGGGTGCCATTGATGATTTCACCAAGGCCCTTGAGTTGCGCAATCAACCTGATGTGACACCCATCAGCAATGAGTCCCTGTATTTTAGCAGAGGGACGGCCAAACTTAAATCAGGGCATTCCACCAGCGGATGGTCGGATATCCGGAAGGCTGCGGAGTTAGGGCTTGCTGAAGCTTTGGAGCAGATGAAGTCTTGCCCGGCTTAAACGCTCTTGTTTAGAATTTCCTTTCCGAAGGCCATACAGTCTGCCCGTTTGAGGTTGTCGTATTCGGGCATGCCAAACCCCTCGATTGTTTTCCGGGATGCTTCGTCCATTAATCCGTAGGTGATTCTTCCGAGAAATACTCTGGAGGGTACCCCTGAGATCCCACAAAGTGCTGCCAGATGTTGGTCAATGAGGGCTTTTACCTGTGCAGTCCCCGGGGGTTGCATCCCGTTCCCGCAAACAGCGAAAAGACCCCGGATTTTGGGCGCCAGCATGGCCTGGTGTTTGCGCAGATAATCCTGCAGTTCGGCAGAAACTTTTCCGCTCCGGATGGCTCCGCCTGCAACAATGTGGTCATAAGAGGAAAGATCGGGATTTTCCCGGACATCAAATACCTGTGCAATACCGTTCATGCCTTCGGAAATCCATACTCCTGCATCGCGCGATGAGCCGCACCATGTTCCGTAAAGCACCGCCCACTTCTTTGCTGAAGGGGAGGGGTAGAACTCCAGGGCATGCGCCCGGCTGCACAAGGCTGCAGCCCCGGCGCCCAGCAGGGAAACCTTGAGAAATTGTCGTGTGTTCATAGGTTAGTTAATTGTTCTTGGTGATGAGTGTTGTGGTATATTCACCCAAAGCTTATAAAAATTTTTATTGTGTCGTCCACATCGAGTAAAAATTTGTAAAACTCTTGTCTTATTCCTGTATGTTCTCTTTAGGAAATATTTTATGTCAGGAGCAACACTGGTCACATTAATTCTTAGCTTCGCCCGTCCAAATATTGTATTATGGAAGAAGATATTAAAGTATTCGAAATCAAGCCTGTATACACTACTCGTCTGGTAAAAAGCGAGGACCTCAACCATCACGGAACCCTGTTTGCGGGAAGAACGGCTGAGTGGTTTGTGGAATCGGGTTTTCTGGCCGCAGCCTCCCTGGTCGGCCCCAAGAATGTGGTGTGTCTTAAGATACACGGAATGTACTTCACTCAGCCCGTTTTCCCCGGCGAGATTCTCAGTTTTGTAGCCAAGGTAGTGTACACCGGCCGGAGCAGTCTGATTTCGTATGTCGAGGTTCGGAAGGGAACTGGCGACCCACTGGTAAGTGGATTTGTTACCTACATTCACGTGAATGAAGAAACCCGGCCCGCTTCCCATCATATCGAAGTCGTCCCCGCAAATGACGAAGACCGTCGTTTGCAGGAAGAGGCCCGAAACCTCAGGATGCCCGCCGGGAGAACATCCTGAGCTTGCAGATAGTTCTTGCCGTCATGTGTCAAAGGGGTTTACTTTCCGGACACGTAGTCTAAAATGGCTTTTTCAAGAGTCCCGGTTGACTGGCAGTCAATTTTTGTGCTGGATTCCAGTATGTAATTGGTGCTGAGTAGATTCTCGTACCGATATTTGTTCGCGTTACAACTGTAGAAGACATTCACAGTCACTTTTGTGGAATCCTCGGAAACCTTCCTGAGCAACAGGTTGAGGTTCCCGCCTTGGTTGGCCATCTCCACCTTTCCTGTAAAGGTTGAGTTTGCACCTTCACATATCATGTAATCTGAGACATTTCCTGTGATAAGTTTGTACTCTGTTGAGATAAAGCCTGAGTTCTTGTCCAGGTTTTTTATGGGCATATTGTAGGTTGCCAGCAATTCGATGGCACTACCCCAAACGGCATCAAAAGGTTTATTGATGGTACGCTCTTTTTCAACTACCCGAGGAGCGGGAGCCTCAACAACTTGTCTGGGGGCTGAGCAGCCCATCAATAGAATAAATAATGACCAACTGAAGATCTTTGCGTTTAGCGTTCTCATAATGTTAGGTGTTAATGGCCGTGATCCAAAGGGCTTCTCTGAGTAGACCTTGTTTTAAGGTAAATGTAAGGTGTTTTGGGATTGTTTTAGCCCCAATAAACCGAGCATTTTTTTTGTAAATATTTTGGCATAACATTTTTCTTATCATCATAGTTTTGATGGTTAGTACCATTATGTTTCGGGCTTTTCGTTGATTCTGCTCTTTTCGTTAATAACTAATTTCACTTATTCCTATGAAGAAGAATCTTTGTTTTGTTGTTTTCTCTTTTTGTCTGCTTGTTTTATGTGCTCCTTCGCTTCTGGCGCAGCAAGCGTTGAAGGTTAGTGTTACTTTTGGAAATGATCCGCTGGAGTTCGCGTACGTTTCGATCAACGGAAAATTCTGTACATCGGCCGATGCTATAGGAAATGCAGAGGTTCCGAAGTCCCTTTTACATCTGGGAGATACCCTTTCGGCTAGTGTCGTGGGGATGCAACGTTCCGTTATTTATCAGGATGTCCATACAAGTCAGCTGGTCATTGATCTTAAGGATGCGCTCCTTCCGTCTGGAGGCCAACTGACTTCTCCGAGATTCTCGGAACGATATTTCAAAGAGTATATCCATATGCCAGATATTGGACAGTACTTTACGCAGTACGAAGGGGATTTCGATGTGGTTTGTCCTGACAAAAGCAAGGTGACCGGTAAATTTGTTAAACACAATGTTTTGAAGCCCGATCTGGCGTACCGGGGAACTCCCGAAGTGTTGGTCCGTGTCCGATCGGGTGTCCGGAGCGACCGAACCAGTGAGTTGTTGGCGGCTTCTTCAGCAACGGCATATGAGTCCGTAGCCTCTCTTTTTGAATATTATGATCTGATTGTGCGGTATCTGGGAGAGCATGGTAGTACGCGGCGATTCCTGGTGACGCGGCTTTCAGATGTGGCCGGGATGAAGAATCTTCAGATTCTGCTTTCTGTAGATGCGTCTTCAAGAGAGATTATCTCAGCAACATCTACCTAGACCGCCATCACAGGCGGGATTCGCGCAGAGGTGGAGTCATTCTATGGGTATAGTAAGGAATTTGGACGAATCTTTGCCACAGATATCCGGGCAAATTTTTCATATCCATCGAATTCTGTGGTTATGGAGTCTGTGAACTATGATGTTTTGATGGAGAATATTACCATGGGGCGCTTCGCCGTTCAGGAATAGAGCCAGGTCCGAATGCTCCTTGTTCCTTTGGGACGCTAGTCTCTTTTGCTGCCAAACCTGATAATAACGTCCAGGTATCCAATGTGGTTGTATTCAAACTTATGCTCGTCCAGGGTGTACACGGATGCGTTCCACCGGATGCCGGCCAGGAAGTTTCTGACAACTCTGCATCTCAGCCCGGCCGTCAGGCCGATGGTTTCTTTGTTCCGGACAACATTAGGGATGTCAGCGTGGTGATACACCTCTCGGGGGTATTCCCAGTGGAGTGGTTCCTTTGAGAATACAGCTCGGTAGAAGGTGTAGTTTATCCCGGTTATGTAGTGCAGCCTGTTTTGAAGGAAGGAGTGGATCACGTGGTTGTTGGTAAGGCTAAAGGATAGCGCATAGATTCGGTAATGATCCTCATTGTAATAAGTTAATATCGGTGCATAAGAGCCGCTGGCGACAAATTCCAGATAATTCTTGTCGTTGTAATAGTAGCCAATTCCTGCAGTAAGGTTCACCAACCCGGTTTCGTTCAGAGTGGAGTCGGGAGTGGAGAAATGAATGTTGTTTACTGGCGGCGTACCTATGGAGAAAGTGAATCGGCCCAGTTTTTCTGTATCATCCTGAGCCGACAAAGGTGGAGTATACAATGTTTGAAACAGGGCCATGGAGCAGATGATTCTGAATATGACGGCTACTGTCCCCCTTATGCATTGCAGAATCCTCATATGACACGATGCTGCTACGATACAGATGATGCTTCTCATGTTGTTTGTGTTCTAGAAGGGTTTAAACTTAAGAAATAAGAGGACTGGATTTTCTACGGTCAATGATTTCCCGGTATTCTCTGAGTAGGTGTCCGTGCTTACCGGTACGTCAAAGTTATACAGTTTTTCCTGTCCGTGTTCCTGAATCTTGAAAATGCCATTTTAAAACGTTGTGATCTGATATAGATTTCCATCCCATTCGTCCAGTTCGCACTGCGGACGGAGAATAGAATACTGTTTGAGCAAATGGGGAATCTTGAAATAGGATCGCACATGCGACAAATCCTTTATCCGGAACATAGATTAGTTGTTCCAATGCGTCAGCTAAATGTGTTTCTGTTACTCCCGCCCATATTGATGCATTTAGGGTTTGACTAATACCAATACTTGCACTGACTCATCATTCAGGCTTTTGGCCAGTTTCAGCAGATCATCGAACTTCTGACCGTAGAGTTTGCGCATTTCTGCGGCATCGGCATGGAGTACCTTTTCGCGCAAGTCATAGGCATCCACCCAGCTGACCAGGATGCTGTCGTTATAGATATACTTTGGGAAAAAGTGTGGGCCTCCGTCGAGATCGTTCTGAAAACGATCGGGTTCATCGAGGATTCTGCACGCTCCGGTTTGTTTGGAACAGATGGCTCGTTTGCCAATGTTTTTAGCAAAATTCGCGATATCCACATAAAAATACTGAGGATCCTCGAGAATGCTAATAATAGCCCACTTCCCCGGGTATTGAGCATAATCCTCACGGGCCAGGTCATAAGGCAGTTCCCGGTCTCCCAGATCAAACAAAGCGTAGGGGATAAGGGTTTTGGGCGTTATGGTGTACAGAGTATCACACCCCCACTCCTTGAACCGGACGTTCCCCTGGAAAGAGTACATGGGGAGAAACAACAAACCAGAACCTCTTCTATTCATCCTCTTGAAGTGATTTCCGAATGTTTTGATTACCCGGAAGTGCCGATCCGTGACACACACACTGTTCGGGTTCGAGGAATAATACTGAGGGACATTGGCTATACGAAAGGCGACATGCTCATCATTCATTCGAAGTATCTGAAAAACAGGATGCAAGGTGGAGTCCAGTTTAATCGATCTAAGAAAGGCTCCCTCAGGACTGAATGCATAACAACGGCTATCGCCCACACGCATATACAAAACAGAGTCTGTAGGAATCAGATCCCAGGCATAAATAGATTCTCCCGGCCCCTTTCCCTGACGGCCTATCTGGCGCACAAACTTTCCGTTTCGGGAAAATTCCAACATTCGGTACATGTCACTAATAAAAATGGCACTATCATTCATAAGGATGGATTCAATGTGCCGAAAAGCACTGTTGGCATTCAGTTCAAGCGGAATGTATGAGATATGCTTCCCGATCTCGCTCAGGGAGACTGTTCGACAATTTCCTCCGACAGCATCGTCCAATGCTTTTTCCAGAGAAATGTTGTAGAAAATGGTCTTTTCAGGTTGTCCCGTTCCGGCTTTGTCTTTGGGGATACAGGAGTGCAGACAGAGAACAAGCAGTGGAGTGAATAGTAGCGTTAGTCGTAATCCCATAGAAAAATAAATAAGAGGCGGTTGTGGGTGCGGTAATCAAATATTAAGGCTCAAAAATCATGCAAAATCACACCCTTCTTAGCAACGAAACTACCTTACTTTGCATTATTACTGCAGTAGGGCATGATATCTCTTGTTTTGGGACAAAAACACTATTTCATGGGAGAAGACATCATTGAAAAGTTGAAGTGTCGGGATTCCCGGGCGCAAGAGCTATTTGACAAGACCTATTCTGAAAATATGTATTACCTGTGCTTTCGGTATTTGAGCAGTGAACATGATTGTGCCGATGTATGGTAAGCAAAACGAAAGGGGTAAAGGACTCTCAGATGAAAGATTTCGAAGTGAAAGCAGGAGACATTTCAAGTTTTGAGTTTCAGTGTCCCCAAACAGGGAATTACAGTTATTCTTTTTTAGCTCGCGGTAAATATAAGTGTGCGTTGGTGATCTCACAAGTAATAACGGTGAAATAGACTCACCAACTCAGGTTATCTCATCTTCATCCATCCCACCGTCCTCCAAAATAAAGAGGGTGCCTCAAAAGTCTGAAGCACCCTCTTTATCAAAGGGTATCATCTTGCAGAAACTATTTTGCCTGTTCGATGGCAACGGCAACGGCAACGGTAGCACCCACCATGGGGTTGTTGCCCATACCCAGGAAGCCCATCATTTCCACGTGGGCGGGAACAGACGAAGAACCTGCAAACTGGGCATCCCCGTGCATACGGCCCATGGTGTCGGTCATACCGTAGGAGGCAGGGCCGGCGGCCATATTGTCGGGGTGCAGGGTGCGGCCGGTACCTCCGCCGGAGGCTACCGAGAAGTATTTTCTGCCCTGTTCCATGCATTCCTTCTTGTAGGTTCCGGCAACGGGGTGCTGGAACCGGGTGGGATTGGTGGAGTTGCCGGTGATGGAAACATCCACACCCTCAGAGCGCATGATGGCTACACCTTCGCGAACATCATCCGCGCCGTAGCACTTCACCTTGGCACGGAGCCCTTCGGAGTAAGGGGTTTCCTTGACGACCTTCAACTCGCCTGAAGCATAGTCAAATTCGGTCTGAACATAGGTGAATCCATTGATACGCGAGATGATGAAGGCTGCGTCCTTACCCAGACCGTTCAGGATGACCCGGAGGGGGTGTTTGCGTACCTTGTTGGCCATCTCGGCAATCTTGATGGCTCCCTCGGCAGCAGCGAAGGATTCGTGGCCAGCAAGGAAGGCAAAACACTGGGTTTCCTCGCGCAGCAGCATGGCGGCAAGATTCCCGTGCCCAATGCCCACTTTGCGGTCTTCGGCCACTGAACCGTCAATACAGAAGGCCTGCAGCCCGATGCCGATGGCTTCGGCTGCTTCAGCGGCGTTTTTGCATCCCTTTTTGATGGCGATAGCGGCACCCACTACATAGGCCCAGGCAGCATTCTCGAAGCAAATGGGCTGTGTTTCCTTACAGATGGTATAGGGATCAATTCCTTTGGCATCGCAGAGCGCCTTGGCAGCGTCGATGCTTTCAATCCCATATTGGTTCAGGACCGCATTAATCTTATTAATTCGGCGGTCGTAACTTTCAAATAATGCCATATTCTTGTTCTCCTATTTTATTCGTGACGGGGGTCAATGTACTTGACCGCATCCTTAAAACGGCCGTAGGTTCCTTTGGATTTCTCCAGAGCGCTGGCGGCATCCACACCTTTCTTGACCATATCCATGAATTTGCCCATGTGCACAAATTCGTATCCAATCACCTCGTCATTGGCATCCAGCCCCATGCGTGAGCAGTAGCCCTCGGCCATCTCCAGATAACGAACACCCTTTGCAAGGGTTCCGTACATAGTTCCCACCTGGCTGCGCAGACCCTTGCCCAGATCTTCCAGGCCGGCTCCGATGGGCAGACCGCCTTCGGAGAAAGCACTCTGCGTACGTCCGTAACTGATTTGCAGGAACAACTCCCGCATGGCGGTGTTGATGGCATCGCAGACAAGGTCGGTATTGAGTGCTTCCAGGATGGTTTTCCCGGGCAGGATTTCCGAAGCCATGGCAGCAGAATGGGTCATGCCGGAGCATCCGATGGTTTCCACCAGTGCTTCCTGAATGATGCCGTCTTTGACGTTCAGGGTGAGTTTGCAGGCTCCCTGCTGAGGGGCGCACCAGCCTACCCCATGGGTGAGGCCTGAAATGTCGGAGACCTGTTTGGCTTTCACCCATTTTCCTTCCTGGGGAATGGGTGCCGGACCATGGTCAGGGCCCTTGGTGACGCAACACATCTGTTGCACTTCATGTGAATATATCATATCAGAAACAATTAAATAATGGACAATACGCTCTGCCTTTTGGGCGCGCAAATTTGCGCATTTTTTGCCGTTCTGCAAAATATCCATACATTTAACTGTTGAATTCTAATGCATCTCGCCATGGTCGGTCTTTTTGAACTTTTCTTCTTTGTCTTGATTCTGATTCCGGTGCTTATCCTGTGGATTGCCGCACTTGTGGATGTCCTCCGCAATCGCTTCCGGGATAACGACAAACTCATCTGGGTGCTGGTGGTATTGTTCCTGCCCATCCTGGGTGCGCTCCTTTATTTCGGTATCGGGAGCCGTCAAAAGATCAAAGAGGACTGAGCGGATTGATGTGGAACCCTGCTTTGCGCAGGTCATCCCAGAAGGTTGGGTAGGATTTGCTCACAACCCCCGGGTTTTCGATGCAAAGTCCGGGAAACCTGAGGGCAGCAGGGGCAAAGGCAAGGGCCATGCGATGGTCCTGATAGGTCTCTATGGAGTTGCTGTTTGGGGACGTGTGTTCGCCTGTCCATTCCAGAGTGCCCGCCACGGGCTCCTGAAGAGGGTATCCCAGTTTTCCCAGTTCGGCCTGCAATGCCGCAATCCGGTCTGTTTCCTTGACACGCAGCGTGTGTGCTCCGGTTATCCGGAAGGGAATGTCCTTCAGACACAGAGTAACCGCCAGAGTTTGGATAATATCCGGGCACTCAGTACAATCATGCGAAAAGTGGCTGCAGGTTGCCGCCCCGGAACTCAGTTGTACACCCGAGGGCGTAAAAAGAGTGCGGACCCCCAATGGCTCAAATAACCGCGCAACCACAGCATCTCCCTGCAGGCTGTGCTGTCGCAATCCGGGCAGGGTAAGTTCCGTTCCGGGCATCAGGGCTGCCAGTTCGTACCAGTAGGAAGCTCCGCTCCAGTCGGCCTCAGGAGGAGTCCCATCCGGCTGGTATCGGCCCGGGGGGACGCTGATGGTGTTCTCGGTCTGCTCTGCCATGATTTCTGCCTGTCGCATCAATCCGAGCGTCATGCGTACGTAGGAGGCCGAAGTGAGCGGGCCCTGGATGCGAATGACCAGACCATGAGGCAGAGTGGGGGCGACCAACAGCAATGCGGTAATGAACTGGCTGCTGAGCGATCCGTTGATAATCACCTCGCGGCCCTGAAGGGGGTTGCCCGAGGTGGCTACAGGGGGGCAGCCAGGCTGCTCCAGATAACGTATGCCTGCTCCCAGTTGGTTGAGCGCGTCAACCAGGGGGCCGATGGGCCGCTGCTTCATCCGGCCTGAGCCGGTGATGGTGCGGGCCTTTCCCGTAGCCGCGTAATAGGCCGTCAGAAAGCGCATTGAAGTGCCGGCATGCCCAATGTCCACTATCGGGGCATCCAGGCGTAGTGCGCGGAGCATCACTGCAGTGTCATCACTGTCCGAGAGCTGCTGCTCTGGAAAGGTCTGCCCGGCCAGAGCATAAATAATCAACAGCCGGTTCGAGATGCTTTTCGAGGCCGGAATGTGGAAGGTGCCGCAGAGAGGGCCTCCGGAATATGTGATTTGGTGCTTCATCAGTTACAAATGTAGAGAATTTTCCATGATAGCCTGTACTGTGGCTTTCAGTCCTGGAAGATCCTGCAGGATGATTCTCCATACTGAAGAGAGCCTGATGTTAAAGTATTCATGAGCTATCATGTTTCGGAACGCCCTAACTTTATACCATGGGTAATCGTATTTTTCCAAAATCGCTGGATCTGTATAAGTCACGGCTTCTCCAATAACACTGAACTGAAACAAAACGGCACTCGACAGAATGGTATCCTTAACAAAGGATTCCTCGGAAACCCCGGTTGTGAATTGTTCAATATGCTCAATAGCTTTCAGAATATGTTGAAGCCGGACGGAGCTGTCTTTATGATGGTCTTTCATAAATGGTTTTCAGATCGGGTTGGATGTGTTCAAAAATGTATGATTTGAATGAATCAATGAAGCCGACGTCGATTTTTCTTTTGGAAGCAATTTCTAACTGGTGTTGTACCTCAGCCAGATCGAAATAGCTAAAGTCTTCGTCTGTTTTAAGGGCGATGTCAATGTCGCTCCCCGGGCCGTCATCACCTCTTGAAAATGACCCGTAGATCCATGCTTTCTGAATTTTCGAGTATTGTTTCAGACATGTTATCAGTTTGTCTATCAAATTTTTTCGGTCCAATTTTTTAAACACCCTGTACGCCACTTGTTCCTCTGCAAGCTGCAGCGCTTTCATGGTTACATCATCTTCCTCGGAGACACTTGCCCACTGACCTGCCAGCCACAAAGCCATCATATCGGGAGCAGGAACATCGAAATACTCTGCGAGTTTCCTGACCTGTTCTCTGGTTGCCACCCGCTTTCCATTCTCAATCTTACTC
>DFUR01000058.1 GCA_002380425.1 Bacteroidales bacterium UBA4181 | reverse complement strand
TTTTGTGGTACCACTCGTACCAATCCTAATATTTTAAACAATTAAAAATGAACACATTGCAGGCCTTTGTTTTAAAATTTACTTGTGATTTACTAGAACATCATGACGCATTTTATGGATGTTGCAGCAAATAGCCCATCCATACAAACAATCAACATCACGCAGATTATTGCGTCATAGGAAAACATGTGGTCATTGCAAATCATACTAACTTTGTGTTAATTACCTTTGGGGTTAAATACCCATAAATTTATTTGTATTTACCTTGAAGTTCGCCTTTGCATTTATCGTACTCGGCCTGCCATCTTTCGCACTGCTGCCTCCAATGCTCCACCTGCTGTTTTAAAAATTCATTCTGTTCCTGCATCATTTCCAACATTTGGGACTGGTAAGGATTCGATGTTTCCTCTACAATGAATTGTTGTCCTCGATCGGATTGATGCAGGAACATATCTCCCTCTCCTGTGATGAGCCAGTGAAGATTCACGTCAGGGTACCTTCTGAAAATTTTCGCATACAACTCTGTCCTGGGACCGCTGTTTCCTTTTAATCCGTTCCTGATCGAAGAAACAGAGACGCCAATCTGCCTTTCAAATTCGGTTATTGATATACCTAATTTGCTGACTATCAACTCAAATCGTGAAAGCATAAAATAATTTTCAGGTATGACATGAAAAAGTTATCACAAGGTGATGCGAATCTGAAATATTTCATGTAACATTGCAGTATCAAAATAGCACTAAAGTTTCATTTACACAAGGGCTAAAATTCAGAAAATCAGGAAAAATGACACTTAAAACCTATTATGAGAACCTGCCAAAGCGCTCAATCCCTGAATTCAGGGACAGAGTAATGGCTGAATGCGGTCTGACCTATACCAGGTTTTACCGCAAACTCAGGAGAGATTCCTTTTCCCCATTAGAGAAGGAGAAAATTGCATCCATCACAGGGAGGTCTATCCATCGTTTGTTTCCCAAAAACATTAAAGCATGAGCCAGGTTGAATTCTTTCAGTCCCCGGAAGGGGATATTATGGTCCGGGATAATTCCGGATTGTGGCGACTAGACGAAAGCAAGCGCGATTTTATTGCATCATGGGTTGAGCGGATCAGCACATTCTACCCGGATGCATACCAGGCTCTAAACCGGGTATATGGAAAAAGTCGGATGAATCGGTGGTATCTGGAGTTCCAGATTGTTCGCCGATTTCTGGCATGCAACTTCGCTGTATTTGATGACCAGCCGGATGTGGATGGAGGTGGTCGGTGCAACTTTGAATTCATCAACTGTCCGCTTCGCGGGGAATGTGAGGGATACCGGGTAATATGCCATCCCCGCTTCGAGAGCAAGTTATCCATCCGAGAGCTGGAGATATTCCGGCAGATATTCGAAGGAAAAGAGGCCACACAGATAGCTGATGAAATGCACCTATCGGTCCACACTGTCAACAATCATCGCCGGAACATTCAACAGCGTATTGGCGTAAGAAATATCGCTGAGATGATTGATTACGCTCACACACACAAGCTTTTTACGAACCCCTAAAAACAATACAACTATGCCTTACACTGAAACAACACCCGGAGTTGAATTGATCCGGAAAGAACGAATGGAACAACTCGAAAAACACCGGTTTTCCATTGACCACGACAAAGGCTACAAATACGGAGAACTGGCGGATCTGGCCCAGTATGCCATGACTGGAGACCTGATCTACTACCCGAACAACATGAGCACCTACTATGTGGGATCCATCCGGAGAAAAGAGCGTATAGAGCAACTGGCCATCGCTGGGGCTCTGATAGCTGCAGAAATTGACAGGATTCTTTCAATTAATGATTCGAGCAATGAACAGCAGAATGAAAGTAAGGGCTGACCTTATGAATCATTTGTATACCACGCTTCTGTTCATTTCTGAGAGGACTCAAATTGTGTATACAATGACCACGGCAAACGCTTTTGAGAGCAGGCAGCGGACTCTGTTGTCGGTTAGGGACGCATCAAACACCGTCAGGCTAAGTGCCAGGGTTGACATTGATGATCCTTCTGCGGTTCATATGCTCATTGCAAACCTGTACGCCCAATTCCTTAACAAGGTTCCAGGAAATAACATTAAAGAGCCACAGCACCAATGACTGCGAAGAGGAAGAAAGATATCATCCATCCGGAGATCATGCGTAACCTGGTCGAGAGCATTGTGGGGAGCCTGGTACACTTACAGCCATCCCGGAATTTCTACAACAAGGTGGGAATACGGCAACGCCGGTGGGGACTGCTTATGCGTGGGGAGGTCTCCCCAACGATTGACGAACTACACAGGGTAGCCGAATACTTTGGTGTGGATCTGTCGGCCAAGGTTTCCCTTGTGCAGCTCACCCTGTGGGATAAAAACACCCTTCAGACAAAAATTTCAGTAAACCTTTAAACTATGGAAACGCTGAATTTCAGCTACAATTGGAACAACAAGCTATCAAATAGCGCGTTCACCACCTTACGCCGGAATAACCCATCTAGGCACGAGGTCGGAAAGGCATTCCAAATCATTCTCAATGGCCAGGTCCTGGGAACGGCAGTAATTCGCAGGGTACACACATTGCAAGCAAAGCACATAAATGACTTCGTGAGTTATTTAGATACTGGATACAGCCCGCAGCAGACGCTTGGAGTATTGGCCAGGATGTATCCGGATATGACCATGGAGACCATGTTTGACCTGTGCTTGATGGTGTACCAGGGAAAGCCTGAGGCACCGGTGAAAAAGGATAGGGACAGAGCTAAACGAACCGTTCACAATCGTCCAGATATACCGGTTTCATCTCCCACAAGACTCTATTAAGGAATAATCCGGATAAGCTCTGTGGGCAGAGCGGTGGCCAGTTAAGCCACAGGTAGCTGGTTCGACCCCCGCATCCGGAGCAATGGCGATGTCGCCAGTATTAAATCAAATTATATGGAAAAGGTTTTAAGAATCACAGAGTCAAAAGCACGGGAGCTGTACAGGACGGCTTCCGATGAGCTAAAGGCTATCCTTGAGAACACATTTGGACCAGCGTCCTTCTCACAGAAGATCACTGACCGGATTATGACCTATGAGGACGCCTGC
The DNA here is from genome assembly GCA_002380425.1 of Bacteroidales bacterium UBA4181. Taxonomy (GTDB): domain Bacteria; phylum Bacteroidota; class Bacteroidia; order Bacteroidales; family UBA4181; genus UBA4181. Next base: position 4,297 of record DFUR01000058.1, on the reverse strand, counting down.
CGGGAAATAGGCATCACCCCGATCGATGTGGACGAAATGCATGAGGAGGGGATCCCTGATGATGAAATAGCGTACCGTAAAATTAAGACGATCACCAAAGCTCTTAATCAGGGTTGGTGTCCGAACTGGAATGACGGTAATCAGAAAAAGTGGGTGCCGTATTTCAATACGTTGTCTACTTCGGGGTTCGCGTTCGGCGGTACGAACTACGACTATTCGGCTCCGGATGCGGGTAACGCCTCTCGCCTTTGCTTTCAATCCGATGAGCTGGCCAGTTACGCAGGGACACAGTTCACTGATCTGTACAAAAGTTTCATTCTCTAACCTCAATAACAACAACTATGGCAACGAAAAAACAAACACGGGAACCGGTTCGCGACATCACCGAAAGGATCAAAACCTTTGAAGATGCGCTCAAGGAAACGGGACGGCCTGATGTCCCTGAATTCACCGATGCTCCGGAAGATATCCGGGAGTATCTGCGGGCACAGTATAAGGCTACTGTAATCGCTGAAGCCCTAAATGAGGGATGGAAGGCTGACTGGCATAATTCAGATCAGTACAAATATTTCCCCTGGTTCTACGTGTCTCCTTCGTTCTTCGTGTTTCACGGTACGGATTACCATTACTCGGGTCCGAATGCAGGTAGCGCCTCGCGCCTTTGCTTCCGTACGAGTGCGCTCGCGAAGTATGCCGGTAGCCAGTTCCTGTCCATCTGGAAAGATCTGATCATGAAATGATGATAAGACGAAAAAGTAACCCAATGACACCATACAGCGCACCGGGTATTGTTGGGGAAAATGGACAGCCTGCTCCAAAGGACCCGCTGACAGAGTTACTTGTGATATGCTGCATGGAGTTTTCCGAATCACTGGAGGATGTCACCGGAAAGTGCCGTAAACAGGAACTGGTTGATGTGAGGGTGGCATTTTGCCATCTGGCATCTACTCTACTTGAGTATCCACCCAGACCAAGCAAGCTGGCCAAGCGTCTCAATGTGACCAGAGCATCGGCAATACACCACCAGAAGTCAGGAATCATCAGGCTCCACAACCCATCATTTCCGGAGTGGAACAGAACGGTTAAACAAATTCAAGAGAAATACAATGGCATCAGATATTGACGTCAGAGCGATAGTTGATCGCATCAATGAGGACATCGACAACCTGGATGCGGCCTTTGGTAGCCTCGAAGAGGCCATTGACAGCATCACAGAGGCTCGCAATAATTAATGGCACAATCATTATCGAGATTTGTATGCAAGAACGTATAGACATAGAACGCATATGGGATGCCACCGATGGCGGTAAGTCGGTAATCCTTCACTACTATCCACAAGCCGCTGCCGGCTTTGACTCCCGGCGTAATTTTTCGATACGCCCCGATGACCGCTCTCCCTCCTGCACCGTGTTCCGTCACAAAGACGGGATATGGATGCTGCAGGACAAGGGGGGTGCCGACACCGATGCTAAAAACGCTGTTAAAATTGTCATGGAGCGGGAGTCCCTGAAATTCGTGGAGGCCCTCACCTGGATAGCCCAGAACTTCGCCCCCTCTCTCATCAGCGAGGGCACAAGAGCACCTGTGCGTCAGCCGCGTCTGGAGCGGGCACCACAGGCCGAGGAGGCCATCAGGGTAGGCCGGAGAGAATCCGGCAAGTTCACCAAAGCGGAGCTGGATATCCTGGGTTACGAGATCACCCAGGAGCACTGCGACGCCATGAGCCTGATACCTCTGGATTACTATGTCACGGCCAAGAACGCCAAGGGAGAAAGCTGGATCATTCACGCCACCGAAACATACCCCATCTACTACTGGGATTACCGCGCCTGGGGCAAGATATATCAGCCATTTGGGGAAATCCGGTTTATCTTCTGTGGGAAGAAGCCAGAGCGGTTCATCTTTGGGGATAACAAGGTGATGAAACTCATCGACAAGGCCCGGGAGGGACACTTTCCGGAGGTCTCCGAAGCGGACAATATTGATGAGCGGGAGGAGGAACTGATCATCTGCTCCGGAGGCTCCGATGCTCTGAACGTCTTTGCCGCCGGGTTTCATGTCTGTTGGCTCAACTCAGAGACCGAGGAGCTGGACCGCACCACATTCTACAATGTCTTTCAGCGCATAGCCAAAAACATCTATGTCCTCTATGACATGGACAACACCGGCATACGGGAGGCTCAGAAGCTCGCCCTGAAATACTTGGACTTGTACCTGGTGCGTCTCCCCGATGATCTGAAACGTTTCAAGACCCGATCCGGGAAGCCCTGCAAGGACGCCAAGGATTTTTTTGTGCACTACCGAACGGCCAAGGTGCGCAACCCCCGCAAGCACTTCCAGGCTCTGGTGAAGATCTCCATGCCGCTAAAGTTCTGGATGGAGAAGAAAGACACCAAGGGCAATTTCTCCGGATATGACATCAACAATGAATACCTCTATGAGTTTCTTCGCGCCAACGGCATCCAGAAGCTCAGCCTGCCTTCCGAGCGGCGTTCCTTCACCTACGTCCACATTAAAGACAATATTGTCACCACCATCGCCGAGGAGGACTTTCAGTCGTATATCAACAATTTCCTCAGGGAGTGGATCCGGGAGAACCCGGAGTATTACAACATCCACATCATTAACGCCATCAACCGCAGCAACCAGGTGAAGCTGGCCAGCATCGAGAAGATTCGCACCGTGGACCTGGACTTTCGCTCTTATACGCGCGACTTCGACTACTTTTTCTTCCGCAACACCGCCGTGCGTATCACCCCCACAGGTGTGGAGCCGTATAAGATCGCCGACATCGACAAATATGTCTTTGATTCGAAGATCATAGACCACGACTTCCGGGTATTGCCGCCGGCCTTCGAGGTTTCATACACGCCAGAGTATGCAGCCCTGCAGCGACGTTTCACCGCCGCCACCCCCAACTCCCCGGAGTGGGCCGACCTGCGCGATCAGATGAAAGCCATCAGGGAGCAAGACCGCTACAGTCTGGATGTCCGCGACTGGGATTTTTCCTTTCTCAAGTTCCTCTACAACACCGGCAGGGTGTTCTGGAAAAAAGAGGAGGCCGGATACCAGCTCTCCGAGGACGAGCAGAAAGAGGTCAACCTGCACTTCATCTCCAAGGTGGCCGCCCTGGGGTATCAGCTGTACCGCTATAAGGAGCGTGGCCGGCCCTATGTCATATACGCCATGGAGACAGAGCAGTCCACCACCGGCACCCACCTGGGGGGAACGGGTAAGTCGCTGTGCCTGTCCTCTATTGAGTACCTGCGCAAGCAGCTGTTCATAGATGGCCAGCAGCCCTCCATGCAAGACAGCGAGCACCTCTTCAGCGGGGTTCAGCGGGGAATCACCGAACACATCTTTTTTGATGACCTGAGCAGCAATGTGGATCTGCACCGCTTTATGCCCATGGTGACCGGTAAGATGACCGTCAGGGCTCTGTACCGCAACACCGAGGTCATAGAGTACGAGGATAGCCCCAAGTGCGGTTTTACGTCCAACCACGGGATCATGAACTTCGACGCGTCGCTACGGCGTCGCACCTGGTTCATCGCCTTCTCCAGCTACTACCATCCCGAGGACCGCAACCTGGGACTCTCTGAGCGCAGCCCGCTCACGGAATTCGGTAAGAACCTGATCATCGACTACACCCCCGAGGAGATGAACCGGTTCTACAACTTCATGGCCACCTGCCTGCACACGTACCTCCGCTTTCGTCAAAGAATACTGCCGCCGATGGAGGCCATCGAGCGGCGCAATATTCAGAGGGCCATCGGAGACGAGTTCATATGGTGGGCTAACGACTATTTTACAGAGGATAGGCTCAATGTGAACATCCCCAAAGAGGAGGCCTTCCTGGCGTACAAGGAGACCCTTCCCAAGAAGATCGCCGAGAACATCAAGATGGCCACCTTCAAGACCCGTCTGATGCAGTGGTGCCAGTACATGAGCGAGGGCCGCCGTAAGTACACCTTCAATCCCGAGGACCTGCTAAAGACCGAGACTGAGAGGAGCCGCCGTGACATCCGGGAGTTCCGCGACTACAAGGACGTGTACTGTTTCCATATCCGCACCATTGACGATTCTGCCTCCGCACCCGCACCCTTTGGTGTGAGAAGTGAAACGGGAAAGTTGACGGAGGAAAACGGGGGCGATCCGGACGATACGATGCCATTCTGAGGTTCCATTTTTTTTGGTCTCACCAGAGAAAAAAAATTATACAACATGAAGGTTACTTTTTCCTTGACGGTTTGACGGAATAAGTAAAGATTCAATAACTGTCTCTTATACACAATCT